>NZ_NOIW01000199.1:0-4520 GCF_002708645.1 Sphingobium sp. IP1 | reverse complement strand
TAACGCTTCGAAACACGCGTATGCTGCACGCGGGTGGCTGGGGTCCACATCAAGATCTCCGGGTTGTCTGCAAAACCCCCGGAATCCCACGAACCTCAGCCGCTCAACCCCTTTCGAAACGGCCTCTAAGGCGCCGCCTGGTCAGCTTTGCGAGGAAGCCCTCGACGGCATTGAGCCATGAAGAAGAAGTTGGCGTGAAGTGGAAAGTCCAGCGCGGATGGCGGGCGAGCCACTCCTGGACCTTGTCCTTCTTGTGTGCGGCATAGTTGTCGAGAATTACGTGGATCGCCTTATCCTTGGGCACTTCGCGCTCGATCCGATTGAGGAAGCGGATGAACTCCTGATTGCGGTGACGCTGCATGTTTTGCCCGATGACGGTTCCGTCGAGTACGTTGAGTGCAGCGAACAGCGTGGTCGTGCCGTGGCGCTTGTAGTCGTGGGTCAGCGTGCCGGCGCGCCCCTTCTTCATCGGCAGACCTGGCTGGGTACGATCGAGAGCCTGTATCTGCGACTTCTCGTCGATCGACAGGACCACCGCATGGGCAGGCGGATCGAGATAAAGACCGACGATATCGGTGAGTTTTTCGGCGAATGCCGGATCGTTCGACAGCTTGAAGCTGCGCCAGCGATGCGGAGCAAGGCCATGCGCCTTCCAGATCGACTGCACTGTCGAAACGGGAAGCCCGATCGTCTTGGCCATCGCGCGCGCAGTCCGGTGGGTCGCCTCATGCGGGGGCGGCTCCTGCGTCAGCCGGACAATCTCAGCCACGCTTGGGCAATACCGGCGCCTTGCCGGGCGGACGGGACTTGTCGCGGAGCAGGCCATCGACGCCTTCGTGCATGAAACGCTCCTGCCAGCGCCAAACGCAGGTCTTGGACTTTCCTGTTGCCCTCATAATCGCCAAGGTGCCCAGGCCGTCGCTGCTCAAAAGAACGATACGGGCGCGCCAGACATGTTTCTGCGGTCTCAAGGGCGCCAACACGATGTCGTGCAGGCGTTGAAGGTCGGAGGTCGAAACGGTGAAGCTGATGCCATCGCGCATCCGCCGAGACTGACACGCCGGCAAGCCGCTGGGAATCCCCAACCGGACTCTTTCGTTCCGGTCAATCCACTAGGATTTGTCATTATTGCGGCGTCGCAAATAATGGCGTTCAGAAGCATGAATGGGTAAGTATTTCGGAAAGGTGCCAAAGCTTCTGTGCTTTAAGCCGGTCAAGTGCGTGAGCGGGAATGTGTGCAACAGCTGGAGCGCCGCGGGTTTCAAACAACTGCCCAGGCCCATAATAGGATCCACCATTCGCCTCGGCAGCTGTGGAAGCAAATAATATGGGAAGTGCGCCCTGGGAGGCTGGCTGGAAGAGGAACCATAGCAGATTTCTGACGGTAGCCGAGGAACTCTTGGGGCCAGGGCCACTTCGGAACAATTCTGTCCTCGAGATGCCCGGATGGGCAGCGATGCTCGTGATGCCCCATTCCTGCGCCTGGCTTCGTCTGTTGAGTTCAAGTGCAAAAATCAGGCATGCGAGCTTTGATTGCCCATAATATACGATGGGGTCATAGTCTCCCAAGGCATTGAGGTCATCGAAATGGATTTTGCTGTTCGCTCGGGCTGCAAGACTTGAAACGGTCACGACGCGCGCGCGCCACGCTTTGCGCAAAAGGGGTAGAAGTCGAGAGGTAACAGCAAAATGCCCCAGGTAATTCGTGCCGAGCTGCAATTCGAACCCATCGATTGTTTGCCTTCTCACTGGCGGCATCATGACCCCCGCATTGTTGACAAGGAGGTCGATCCTGTCCAGCCGGTGAGCAAGTCTCGTTCCAAATCGTGAAATTGAACTCAGATCGGCCAGATCAAGTTCTTCGAACTCCACATGGGCCCAGGGTGATGATGCTCGTAAGCGAGTGACTGCTGCCTCACCTTTGCGGGCATCTCGGCCAGCTATGATTAGGTGCGCCCCGGCGGCGGCCAGGCCCGCCGCAACTTCAAGGCCTAGTCCGCCAGTTCCGGTGACAATCGCGGTCTTGCCGATCTGAGTTGGCATGTCGGCAATTGTCCAGCCGGTCATTTTGTCACCTCTTCTTGGCTACCAGCGTTAGTAAAAGTAGGGAATGATCCTGGTACTTTTGCGTATCGCTAAAGCGAAAATATAGTTCGGATTGCATTGGCCGCAAATGTCGTCTGGGCACCGAATTGTCGGTACGAAGCGATCATGGCTCGACGCAGGGGGCTTTAGTCATCCTTGCGATGGGGTTTGTGATCCAGTGGGAGGGCGGCTTGTCGAGTATTTCCCGCTTGCTTCCTGCTCAGCTGCTGGATTCGGGGGTGGGGCTGCTGCGTGAGCCCATCCATGGCAGGCGCAGGGCGGGGAACAAGGGGCCTTTGTCGCGGATTGGTCTGAAGCGCAGTCCGAGGAAGATAATGGTGGGCCAAAACAGCGTGTTGATGATGTCGGAAGTGGTGTCCTCCAATCTCCAGGAGCCATAATGGAGGCGGTCGAGTATCTCATTAGCCGCTTCCGCCAGCGCGACGACGAGTAGTGGAAGGGGGGTGGAAAGGGAGCGGCCGGTGATGATGCGTGCGATGATCAAGACCGCCATGCCTGCATGAACATGTAGCAGGCTGTCGGCGAGGCCGGTGCCATCGCCAATGGCGCGGATCATCGCTGTATATTGAGCGGGAATGTCTGGCATAGCAATTTTCTACCTCGGCTTTTTGGCAGGCATATTGCAGTTGCGAACAGGGGGCGATCCATCGCTGGGCGTCCGGGCGCTTGGCTGTCTCGCTTGGTCGATGTCTGGTGATCCATGGCTTTGTTCATCCATCGGAAGGATTGAGGCGGGCAATTGGGCTGGTTCGAACGAAATCCTGGTAAAGGCGCTCGGGGGAGGCGCGCAGGAAAAAAATATCCCCGTCATTGAGGAGGATTCGCGAACCAGAACGTGTGGGCGATATGGCGACAATCCTGTCGATGGCGATCTGTATATTGCCCAGTGGATGAAGGGGGAATTGGCCGCTTTTATGCTCCTCTCTGATGGGTGATTGCCAATTCTTTGCAACGGACTGCATGTGTGCGCCAATTCCATGATCGATGATTTATTTGTTAAGTGTCTCAAAATAATCGTTCGCTGGGAAGGGGTGGCAGCATTTGCCGTGAAGATCATTCTTGCCGTCCGGTCTGTTGCTCGCCTAGATAGAAATGCAATCGATCCTGGAACGTGATCAAGGCCTTGGTTAGAAAATTGATTTCCTTGCTGCGCGGCAAGGTGGAACAGTCGCCGCGGATCCCGGAGGGGATGCGTGTCTATGCTGTTGGTGACGTGCACGGGCGGCAAGATCTGCTCGAGGATTTGCTGTGTCGGCTCGTGGAGGACAATGCGCGCCGCCCTCCGGCGCAAGTTCTATATATATTCCTGGGAGACCTTATAGACCGCGGTCCTGCATCCGCCGGCGTCGTCAATCTCGTGCTTGATTTTGCGACCCGCCATGATTGCCGCTTCATTCGCGGAAATCACGAAGAGGTGTTGCTACAGCTTCTTGATGAGGAGGCGGGGGATGGCTCAACGGAATTGGCGCGCATGTTTGCACGGATTGGCGGGCGCCAGACTGCCCTGAGCTATGGAGTGCCCGAGCCCCTCTATAATGGCTGGAATTTTGACGTCGTGAGTGAGATGATGAGGCCTTTTATAGCGCAGGCGCATATCGACTTCTTCCTCGCGATGGAGGAGATGATTGTGTTGGGCGACTATATTTTTGTTCATGCCGGAATTGATCCAACACTCCCGATCGATGCGCAGGATCTGCGAAAAACCCGGTGGATACGGACGGCATTCACCAATGCCGCTGGTCCTTTCGAGAAATATGTTGTCCACGGACACTCAATAACGTCGGGCGTGGACATGCACCCGCATCGTTGCGGTATTGATACTGGAGCCTATCGATCCGGAATCTTGTCTGCACTGGGCTGTGAAGGGGCGGCTCGCTGGACGATCCAGGCTTCAACTCCAGAGTGTTGACACGGTGGCGGCGATCGCCGCCCAGAGCCCGAGGCTGATAATGGTCGCAAGCAGCAAATGGGCGGCCATGTCGCGCGCTTGTGGGCAAGCAACAAGGGCGGGGGTGAGTGGAGTTTTGGAGGTGCTGGCGGCCTGCATTTTTTGGAAAACCTGAATATTGTCGTCAAGGGGCCATAGTGCATGGACCTGAACAAATGGTTTATGCGCTTTCGTGCGCTCGTCGATCGAAGGTTATAAAGCTAGCCTGGGTGGCTGATGGGTATTCGCTGGCAATCTGCGGGCATTGCGTTGAGCGGTAGGCTAGGCGGGGCGTGTGCTCTGATCGCTCAGGTGCCGTGATGTGCGCCTTGCACCTTGTGGCGACGTTGGCTGCTTCTTTGAAAGGTCAGGCAACGATCTGGGTGTCGCTGTGGATGTTTTGAATGAGCGATGCTGAATGGGGGGGTAGTTCTCTTGCGCTCGAAAATATGAATACTTCAGAATATGAAATAGCAATATATGGACT
>NZ_NOIW01000198.1:0-4592 GCF_002708645.1 Sphingobium sp. IP1 | reverse complement strand
TGGGACTTTCCCGCCATTCGCGTATGTAGGGAGAACGTCGGCATTCGCTGACAGCGGCCATTCCCGACCTTGCAAATTACCGAACGGCATTCACACCCGTTAATGCCATTTGGCAACGCCGTCGTTACCTCCGTTGGAGATACGGTGTCCGACGCATTCGGCCATCGGCAAGCTCCTTTACGTGCATCCGCTATAACCCTCCGTAAGCAAATGTTGCTGTGCAGCATGCAAACCTTGTCGAAGTCTGGAGTTGTTTGATAATAGGCCGAACGTAAAAATCGGGGTGTAAGAAATTGGCTAGCGGGCAGTTTGGTTTGCGGCAAGCCGCCGCATGGGTGGGCGAGATCGTTGGCCCGGACAGGGGCTATGTCAATGTCGGCATCGTCTACACGCTCGCCATCACGCTTCTTTCCTTGGCGACGCCGATTTCTGTCCAGCTACTCATCAATTCGGTGGCACGTACGGCGCTGGTCGCACCGCTGTGGATACTGTCAGGCGTTGTGCTGGTGCTCCTGCTGCTGGTGGCGTGCCTCAGCGCGCTACGCCTCTACCTGCTGACCATGTTCGAACGCCGCCTGTTTGCGCGGGTGGTCGCTGAAGTCACGGTGCGGGCAGTCCATGCGCAGAACCCGTTCTTCGCCGATGAAAGCCGGGGCAGCCTGTTCAACCGCTACTTCGACATGGTTGTCGTCCAGAAATCGGTGCCAAGCCTTGTCATCGGCGCGTTCACCATCGTCCTCCAGGGTGCGGTGGGGCTGGTGGTTACGAGTTTTTACCACCCCTTCTTCCTTGCCTTCAACATCATTCTGGTGGTGACCTGCCTTTTGATCTGGATGCTGTGGCGCCACGGGGCAATCACGGGCGCCGTCGGGGTATCCCATGCCAAACATGAAGCCGCTCAATGGCTGGAGAGCGTCGGCGCATCCAACGGCTTCTACAAATCGGCCCGGCATCTGAACTTCGCGATGGATCGCTCGGAAGCGGTGACGGCGAACTATATCCGCGCCCATCGCCGTTATTTCCGCTATAGTTTTGCGCAGGCTCTGGCCTATTTCCTGGTCTATGCCTTTGCCGCTTCAGCCCTGCTGGCGCTCGGCGGGAACCTCATCCTCGCAGGACAGCTGTCAATCGGGCAACTTGTCGCGGCAGAGCTCATCCTGTCCGGGGTCTTCTATGGCATTGCCCAGCTTGGCTGGTATCTCGATACATTCTACGATCTGGTAGCCAGCTCGGAAGAACTGTCGCAAATCTTCGCGATCCCGCAGGAGCCTGTGGGTCTGAGCGGTCAAGCGCCACCCGACGGATCGGTCCGCTTCCGCAACGTTGAACTGGCCGGGTCGCGCTTCGACTTCGCGATCGACAGCGGAGAGCAGGCCGTCGTTGCGGCTGAACCGGGCGTCGAAAATCAGATTGCGCTACTGCTCAAGCGCCACGTCAATCCCGATCGCGGACTGCTAACGATCGGCGGCAGCGATCTTGGCAGCTTCGATATGTATCTGTTGCGGTCGGAGGTCGTGGTGCTCAACCGGCCCACCATCGTGGATGTCACTATTCGCGAATATCTGACCATGGCGGCTGGAGGCAATGCGGACAGCGCCATAACCATGAAGGTGCTGGATGTCGTGGGCCTGGCGACGCGCATTTCCAGTCTCTCTAGCGGCCTTGATACACGATTGGCAAGTTCAGGATCACCGCTCTCCATCGTCGAAGTCATGCAGCTTAAGGTCGCAGCCGCGCTGATCAGCCGTCCCAAGGTACTGCTGTTGTCCCAACTGTACGACATGATGCCCGCCGGCGCGCTCCACGCGACACTGCGGATGCTGCGTGAACGGGGGACGACGGTCCTGCTGTTCACCGGACGACCCGAGGCGACGGATCTCGACAGCTCATTATGGCTGGGCACGCAAACGCAGCGTCAGTTCGAGGACAAGGCGGCGCTGTCGCAGTTCCTTGCCGAGAGGGAGATTCAGCCGTGACGATCAACGCTACGCAACTGACGCACTTCCGCTCGCTTGCCGGGCTGAACCCGCCACGCGTCGTCATCGTGGTGGCCTGGCTCATTATAGTGGGGATTTTCCTAGCCGTCGCGATCCTTTTTGTACCCTGGCGGCAGACGGCGCAGGGCGGCGGCCAGGTCACGTCGCTTGATCCGAGCGACCGGCTGCAACAGGTGTCGTCGATGGTGGAGGGCCGTGTGGACCGTTTCTTCGTTCAGGACGGCCAGTTGGTGAAAGCGGGTGATCCGATCGTGAAGGTGGTCGATGTCGATCCGAATTTCCTAGAGCGTTTGGCCGCGGAAAAGGCGGAGGTGGAGGCGCAGATCGCGGCAATTGAACAGGCTCGCGCTGTTGCCTCGATCGACGTGGGTCGCACCTCGCAGCTCTTTGCGGAGGGGTTGGCCGCGCGGCGTGATTATGAGCAGACACAGATCAAGGTCGCCGATGCCAACGCCAAGCTGGCCGAAGCGCGCGCCAAGTTGAAGCAGATCGAGGTCAAACAGATGCGGCAGTCGGCGCAAGTGGTCACAGCGCCGCGTGACGGGCGTATCCAGGATCTCAATGCTGCTGCAGGTGGAGCCTTGATTTCCGCCGGCACTGTCCTCGCGACCGTCGCGCCCGAACGGATCGAGCGGGCGGTGGAACTGTTCGTTGACGGGCGGGATATCCCGCTGGTTGACAAGGGGCGTCCGGTGCGGCTGGAGTTTGAAGGCTTCCCAGCATTCCAGTTCAGCGGGTGGCCAGCTTTTGCCGTCGGCATCTATGATGGCCAGGTTCGTTCCGTGGACCCCACGCCGCGCGCCGACGGGCTGTTCCGCGTGCTGGTCGAACCGATGCCGGGCAAGCCCGCATGGCCCGCACGTCGCTTCGTGCGCCAAGGCGGCAAGGTATTGGGCTGGATCCAGGGCGACAATGTCACCGTCGGATATGAACTATGGCGCCAGCTCAACGATTTCCCATTGAACTTCGGGCAGGATCAGGTCGCTCATAAAGCACAGGATAAATCGGACAAAAGCTCGGTCGAAAAGAAAAAGAAGTGACGATGCGGACCGTGATCAGCGTCGTTTTGCTGGCGAGCGCTCCCCCGGCCTTTACGGCTGAGGCGCAGGACGCTGTGTCGAACGCTTCTGCTCCAGCGATCAGCGGCACGCTGACGTTGCAGGAGGTGCTGCAATCTTCGGCCCGTGCCGCACCCGACATCATCGCGGCGCTGGCGCGCAACCGGCAAGCGGAGGCTCGAGCGCTGACCGCGCAGGGCGCGTTCGACACGGTCTTCGCCGTCGAAGGACGCAGCCGCGTACAGGGCTATTATGACGGCACCGAAATCGCGAGCAAGGCCGAGCAGCCGCTGAGCGACAATGGCGGCTATCTCTACGGCCAGTACCGGGCGTCGCGCGGCGATTTTCCCGTCTATGAAGACAAATCCTACACGAATCGCCTAGGCGAATTGAAGGTCGGGGCGCTCTATTCGCTGCTCCGCGACCGGTTGGTCGATGCGCGACGTTCGGAATTTCGGCTGGCGAGCAACGATATCGACATCGCCCGGTTCGAGGCCAAGGCGACGGGCATCGGCGTCCAGGCGCGCGCGGTGGAAGCTTATCAGAAGTGGGTCGGCGCCGGACTGAAGCTCAAAGCCTATGAGGCACTACTTGCGCTGGCAGATGGGCGCACCAACGGCATCGAGCGTCAGGTGCAGCTTGGGGCCAAACCCGATATCCTGCTTACCGAGAACGACGTGAATCTCGTCAGGCGACAGGCTTATGTCCTAGAAGCGCGGCAGGATTTTCGCGCCGCCGCCGTCAAACTGTCGCTCTATTATCGCAACGCGGAGGGCGCGCCGATCATCGTTGATGAAACGCGGCTGCCATCCGACATTACCGCGCTGGATGGGATTAGGACGGGGGCCGCCTTCAACTTGGAGGGCCGTCCCGACTTCGCCATCATGCTGGAGGAAATCGACAAGGCGACCGTTAAGCTTGCTCTTGCCCGCAACGACATGCTGCCGCGGCTCGACGTTGGGGGGGAGATCGCCAAGGACGTCGGCCCAACGGGTCTGGGCGGGCGGAGTCGCACGCCGCTTGAGATGATCGTCGGCGTGACCTTCAAGATACCGCTGCAAAACCGCAAGGCGAAGGGCAAGCTGGCCGAAACCCAGGCGAAGATCGACGAATTGACGGTTAAGCAGCGGTTTCTAGCTGAAAAGATCCGGGCTGAAGTCACCGCGATCGGTCTCGAGGTCGAAGCAGCAAACCAGTTGGTCGTAACCTCGGGGAAAGAATGGGCGCTGGCGCAGCGCTTGGCCGCAGCCGAACGTCGCCGTTTCGAGCTGGGATCGAGTGACTTCTTCCTCGTCAATCAGCGCGAGGAAAGCGCAACTAATGCCGAGATTAAGCTCATCGAGGCGCAGGCCCGCATTGCCGCTGCGAAAGCCGAGCTCGCCGCCGCAACGGCCGATGAAGACGCGCTCGGCCTCACCCCATCGTAATACCAGATTGATCTGGCCCCCTACTCAAGGCGTCAATTCTAATGTTCAAAAGGCAGCTTTTGTCGAGAGCGGCCGTCGGGACTCATTTAACGAACAGCGTTAGTTGGTCG
>NZ_NOIW01000197.1:0-4614 GCF_002708645.1 Sphingobium sp. IP1 | reverse complement strand
GCCCATGCCGCCGCCCATGCCCCCCTGGGCCAGCAACGGCGCCGAACAGAGCAGCAGCGCCGCCCCGATCATCATCTTGCGCATCGCGCCTCGTCCTTCTTCATGAAAACAGGAACGGGGCGGCGCCGTCCCCCGGCACCGCCCCGCGTCGATCGCGATCAGAGCGTGCAGCGCACCCGCTTGCCGCGATAGAGATAGCTGTCCAACCTGGCGTCATAGCTCTTGTAGCGATTGCGGCAGGCCTTCTGATGCGCCGCGCCGGTCGAACGCCCCTGGGCCTTGGCGGGTTGGGCCTTGGCCGGCTGAGCCTTGGCCGGTTGGGCCTTTGCCGGGGCAGGCTTCTTGGCCGGCGCCTTGCTGCTCACCGGCTGGCTCGCGCCATGATGCGGCGCCTGCGCCATGGCCGGCGCGCCCAGCGTCGCCATCAGCGCGGCGGCGCCCAGGGTCAGGAGCGAGGGATAAGTCATGTCATGGCCTTTCATCTGGGTGGAAAATCTCCGCCCCGTCTGTGGCCACCCGATTTTGCCCCGTCATTTCACGAATATTTCAGAAGCCCGCGCCTTATTGCCCTCCTCTGTCAAAGGCTTGGCCCGGCAAGCACGCGCCGCGCCGAGATCACAGCCGCCTTGCCAAATTCCCGATATGCGGTATCCAATCCCGCAAATTGAACTTGAACTGGGAGGATGGGATGCGGTTGAGGCAGGCAATGATCGGGCTGGCCCTTCCCCTGCTCGTCGCAGCGCAAGCACCCACACCCGCCGCGTCCCCCGCCAGCTGGACTGACCCGACCACCGGCCACCGCATCGTCCGCGTCGATGACCGGCCGGGCAACTACGGCCTCTATTTCAATTATAATCCCTTCACCCCCGACGGAAAGCGCATGGTCTATCTGACGCCGGAGGGGATCCGCGTCGCCGACACCAGCAACTGGACCACCCGGCTGGTGCTGAAGGAAAAGGTCGACCGGCTGCTGTTCGTCGGCCACCGCGCCAATGTCGCTTATTATACCACCAACCCGACCGGCAGCAGCGAGGGCGAGCCCTCCTTCATCGTCTGGTCGGTCGATCTCGACAGCGGCAAGCGCCGCCGTATCGCGGACATGCCGGGTGGCCGCATCGAATCCATCAATGCTAACGACACGCTGCTCGCCGGCCATCGCGAACTCGCCCCGCCGCCGCCCGCCATCGCCGCCCAGGGCAAGCGCGATCCCAAGACCGGCTCGCCCAGCTATAGCGGCACAGACGATCAGGGCCGCCCTCTCTCGTTCGCCGCCGCCAAGGAAAAATGGATGGAGGCCCGGCTCGCCGCCGGTGTGCCGATGGAAATCTTCGCGATCGACATCGCCACCGGCCAGCAGCGCCGCATCACCGCGTCGAAGGACTGGCTCAACCATGTCCAATTCTCGCCGACCGATCCCGATCTGCTGATGTATTGCCATGAAGGCCCCTGGCAGCAGGTCGACCGCATCTGGACCATCCGCACCGACGGCAGCGCCAAGACCAAGGTGCATCAGCGCATCCTGCAGGGCGAGATTGCCGGCCATGAATATTGGGCGCCCGACGGCCGCACCATCTGGTATGACCTCATCATGCCACAGGGGATGCGCTGGCTCGCCGGCCATGACGTCGCCAATGGCGCGCGCCGCTGGTATGCGATCCGCCCCGGCCAGGGCTCCTATCATTTCGCCTCATCGCCCGACGGCCGCAGCTTCTCCGGCGATGGCGCCAATGACGGCAAATATATCAGCCTCTTTCACCCCCGCCCCGACGACAATCCCCGCGCCCGCAACACGCTGAACGGCGACACGCTGATCGCCACCGGCACGCTGGAGACGGAACGGCTCGTCGATCTCGCAAGCCACGACTACACGCTCGAACCCAACCAGCATTTCACGCCCGACGGCAAATGGCTGGTCTATCGCAGCAATGTCGCCGGCAGCCCCGCCATCTATGCGGTGGAAATCGCGAAACCACGCTAGACCGCGCGCACACAAGTCCGACGCCCGCCGAATGGCGAGGATGGGTAGGGTGCGCAATGCCCCTTATCCCGTCATGCCAGCGAAGGCTGGCATGACGAAGTGGGTGGGAAGTAGACATTCCTCCCCGTACCGGGGAGGGGGACCGCTCGCGTAGCGAGTGGTGGAGGGGCACAGGCCGGATAGCGCAGCACTAATAGGCACTTGCCCCTCCGTCAGCACTTCGCGCTGCCACCTCCCCGTTCCGGGGAGGAATGTCCACTTCTGCTCGCTTCGCGCCGGGCAGCTTTCCCGCCCAGGAGCGGACGGGCGGCTATCGGGGGAGCGGGGCGCCAGGCGCGCCGGTGAACGGCGATCGAGGGTGGATTGCGGCCAGACCACCTACGTCATGCTGAACTTGTTTCAGCATCTATCAAGCCTAACAAGTCATTGGTCTATTGAGAGGAATGGCCCCTGAAACAAGTTCAGGGTGACGATGATGGGGTGGGCCGCTTCTGGTCGCTTCCAGACCATGCTCCCCTGCAAGGGGAGGATTTTACCGCCGCAAATGATCGTCAGCCTTGAAGGCCCGACGCCCGCATTGCCGCCGCGCCACCCCGCCCCTATCCACCAGCCCCCTTTCTCCCTATCTACCGCTCATGCACCGCCTGTTCGTCGCCATCCGTCCGCCTGCCACGATCCGCAGCCAGCTTCTGGCCCAGATGGCCGGCGTTCCCGGCGCGCGTTGGCAGGATGATGGCCAGTTGCACCTGACCCTGCGCTTCATCGGGCAAGTGGATCGCCATCAGGCGGATGATATTGCCGATGCGCTCGCCGGCGTCCGCTTCCAGCCGTTCGCCATCGCGCTCGCCGGCGCCGGCTATTTCGAACGGCGCGGCGTGGTCGACACCTTATGGGCCGGGGTGCAGCCGCGCGATCCGCTCGCCCATCTCCATGCCAAGGTGGATCGCGCCTGCATATCGGCCGGTATCGCGCCCGAAGCCCGCGCCTATCTGCCGCACATCACCCTCGCCCGCTTCAGCCGGCACGGCGGCGATATCGCGCCTTTCCTGGCGCTGCACGCCGGCCTTGCATCGCCCGCCTTCACCGTGGACGAATTCAGCCTCTATGAAAGCCGGCTCGGCCATGCCGGCTCGAGCTATCATGCGGTCGAAACCTATCGCGCAGACGGTCATCCCGGCGCCCGCGACGATTGACGCGGACGCCGGGTCCGGCAGGCGTCAGCCCGCGCTCAACACGCCACAGGCGACGCGGCCGCCGGCATTGCCGGTCGGGTCGCTCTTGTAATCATCGGCCTGGGCATGGATCACGATCGCCGCGCCATCGGCATCCAGCAGCGGCGTTGCGCCGTCGCTGATCGTGCCACCCGGCACCACATATTCGATTTCGCCGCTACCATCGGACTTGGCCTGCATATTGGGCATGTCACCCATATGCATACCCTGCGGGTTATCCTTGCCATGCTGGTGGCTGGTCGGGTTCCAATGGCCACCCGCGCTGGTGAAGTCCGGCCCCGTGCAGACGCCGGTGGTGTGGATATGCACCGCATGGATGCCCGGCGTCAGCCCCTGCGCCTTGACCACGACATGCAGGCCATCGCCTGCCTGGGTCACCACGGCGGTGCCGCGCGCGCTGCCATCGCCAGCGGCCAGCTTGGCCTTGGCGGTCGGCGCGGCGGGCGCGCTCTGGCTGGTCGCGGCACAGGCCGTCACGGCAGCGAGCAGAGGCAGGGCAAGGAACAGGGCGGCGGTCTTCATGGCAAACTCCCGATCACGGAAACAACTGCGCGAACGCGGCAGACGCGTCTTTGTTGCCGATCCGATCCGGTTTGTCATGACCCTTCTGCATATCGTTCGCAATAAAAGCAGGGAGATAGCATGGCATCCATGCTGACGCCCCTCCTTCACCGCCCCAAAGAGCCGTCCGGAGGCAATAGCCTGAGATCGCGATGTGTCATATGTCAGGCCGAAGCCCGGTAGCAATCCGGATCGCAGCGTTATCGGTTCGCCCCGGCAAATAGCTGGCCGGTCATGAGCGCAGACATGATCAACCGCCCATGCGCCGATCGTCCACGCTGCCCAGCACATGACATGCCGGACAGATATCCATTCCCCCCGGATCGCGACAGACTCCAACGCACGACAGGTCAGCGCCCGACAAGCCAGTGCGAGCAACGCAGGACAAGAAAAAGGGGCCGATCTTGCGACCGGCCCCTCTTCATATTCCATCCCGAAGGACGGAAATTTCTTACTGACCCGAACCCGGACCGTAGCTGATTTCCACGCGACGGTTCTGGACTTCGCGAACGCCGTCCGCGGTGTCGACGCGCGGCTTCGATTCACCGAAGGCCTGGGTGGTCATCACGCCGTCAGGGATACCCTTCGAGGCGAGATAGGCCTTGGCGGCGTCAGCGCGACGCTGCGACAGACCGACGTTGTACGAGGCTGCGCCCGAACGGTCAGCGTGACCGGCCAGCATGACCTGGGCATTGCCGCAAGCGCTGTAGGCCGAAACCGCGTTGTCCAGAATGGTGGCGGCGTCAGGCGTGATGTCCGACTTGTCCCATTCGAAGAAGACAATGTACGGCCCAGGCGAGCATTCCGGCGCCGGCGGGGGCGGCGGAGGCGGCGGCGGAATGC
>NZ_NOIW01000196.1:0-4690 GCF_002708645.1 Sphingobium sp. IP1 | reverse complement strand
CCAAGGCCATGGCCGTGATCCTGGGCCAGGCCGACATCTATCTCCACGCCGGCGGCCAATATGAATGGGACAGCTGCGCACCCGCCGCCGTCGCACTCGCACACGGCCTCCACGCATCCCGCATCGACGGATCGCCGCTCATCTACAACCAAGAAGACACATATATGCCCGACCTCCTCATATGCAGGCACGAACATGCCGACATGGTGCTGGAAGCACTGAAGGGCTAGGCGCGGGTCGCCAGTCCGGCGCCGACATCAGCGCCCGCCCAGGCGCGCCAGCGATCGCCGTCGGGATCGATGTCCACCCGGTCCGTCAGATCGAAAATCTTCACCGCCGGCCGGTCCACCGTATAGGCAGGCCAGTCCGGCTCGGGCGCGCCATGACGGACGAAATGGGCGATATGATCGGTCATCCGCCGGCCCAGCGCCGCGCGGCGCCCGCGCATCGGCCCGCCCCGCGCAAAGGCGGCGCGCAGGCCCCGCATCGGCCAGGTCAGGGTCAGGTCCAGCCCATGGGCGGCGCCAGCGATCGGATGGCGATAGTCGAAGCGATAGAACCAGGTCGGCGCCTGCCCCGACTGGCGATCGGCGAAATGGCGCGTCGGCATCAGGAAGGTAAGGTCGGTGGCGAGCGCGCGGCGCCCCGCCTTGTCGCGCGGATAGGCGGCGAGGATGCGCGCGGCATGGTCGGCCGGCAATTGCGCATGGAGCAAGGCTTCGAGCGCCGGCCAGCCGGTCGGCAATATGTCGCCCGGCATCAGTTCGAACAGGCGGATTTCCTCACGCGTGGCGCCGGCGAGCAAGGGCACCGGCGCGGCCGGCTCGGTCACCGCATCCGCCAGCGAGGCGGGCAGCAGGTCGCCGTCGAACCAGGGGGCGGCAGGAATCGTGCCGGGATTGGCGGCGCCGGCCGTGCCCTGCGCCTCGAACAGGCGGATGAGGTCCATGCCGCGCAGCGCGGCGAGATCGGGGTTGCCGAGCGCCGCCATATAATCGCGCGCCACCTGTTCGCTGCGGTCCCGACCATGGATCAGGCTGACCGCGCCGCTC
The DNA here is from genome assembly GCF_002708645.1 of Sphingobium sp. IP1. NCBI lineage: Bacteria > Pseudomonadati > Pseudomonadota > Alphaproteobacteria > Sphingomonadales > Sphingobiaceae > Sphingobium > Sphingobium sp. IP1. The sequence goes on along the minus strand of NZ_NOIW01000196.1, from coordinate 3,638 downwards.
TGCATGATCGCCCGGGCAAACAGGCCGCGGGCAGCCGGGGCATGGAGCAGCAGCGAGACCGACATGGAGCCGGCCGACTGGCCGCCGACCGTCACCCGCGCCGGATCGCCGCCGAAGGCAGCAATATTGTCCCGCACCCAGCCGAGCGCCGCGATCTGGTCGCGCAGGCCGAGATTGGAAGGGATGCCCGGCACGACCGCGCCGAAATTGACGAAGCCGAGCACGCCCAGCCGATAATTGATGGTGACGACGATGATGTCACCGTCGCGGGCCAGGTCGCTGCCGTCATAGCTATGGCCGCCACCCGCGACGAAGGCGCCGCCGTGAATCCAGACATAGACCGGCAGCGGGCCGGTGGCGCCATCGGGCACATGGATTTTGAGCGACAGGCAATCCTCGGCAAAGTCGGGCATGGACAGCCGCGCCCGCTTCGCCTGATTGCCATACATTTGCGGACATTGCGGACCGGGGCGTGATGCGTCACGCACATCATTCCACGCGACCGGCGCCTCCGGTGCGGCAAAGCGGTCGGCCCGCGCATAGGGAATGCCGCGCCAGCATCGCACGCCGTTCGCCTGGGCGCCGCGCACCGGGCCGGCCGTCGTCGTCACCGTCAATCCGTCCATGCCGCCCCTCCCGTCTTGCGGCGAAGATGCTAGGCGGCGCCGGATGAGGCGCCAACGCACGGGGCGCAGATAGCGGCGGGGCGATGCCCCTGCCCGATCAGGGCTGCATCGACGGGGTGACGACCAGCCGGTCGAGAATTTCCGCCATGCGATCGAGCGGATAATCGGGTTCCTGCTGCAGCCACCAGGCGAGAATCTCGACCGTGGCGCTGACCGCGAAGACGATGCGCAGTTCGTCGGGCAGCCAGCCGGCATCATGCGGCCTCTGCTGCGCCAGCTGGCGTGCCTGGTCGGAAAATTCCTGCTTGAGCATGGTCGCCGCGCCGCCGGTCAGGAAGGCCGACCAGAGCGCGCGCCGTTCGGCGACATAAGCGAACAGGGTCATGCAGGACTGGCGGGCATCGTCGGCGAACAGGATCGGCAGCGCGCGCTGCAGCAGATCGGCGATCTGTCCGGCCGCCAGATCGTGCAGCAGCGCATCCTTGGACGGATAATGGCGGAAGAAGGTGGCGTAGCCGACCTCCGCCTCGCGCGCGACCTCGCGGATCGTCACCTGATCATAGGGGCGGGTTTCCAGCATGTGGAGCATCGCGTCGAGCAGCTGGCGGCGGGAGCGCAGCTGGCGCGCGTCGGTCGGCAGATTATCCATCGGGGCCATGGCTTAGGGCCTTCGCACCCGCCTGAACAGAGGGGAGGATCGCCGGGCCGATGATCCGCCCCCGCCCCATTGCCCGGCGCCCCTGCCCGACTAGGGTCCGGCCCGACAGGAGAGGAAACACGCCATGGACAACCGGATCGAGACGCTGATCGCCAAGGAAGAGATCAGGGAACTGGCCCAGCTCTATTCGCGCGGGGTCGACCGGCAGGATTTCGCGCTGATCCGGTCGCTCTATACCGACGACGCCACCGACAGCCATGGCGCCTATTATGACGGGCCGGTCGACGGCTATGTCGCCTTTCTCGAAGCGTCGTTGCCGCACATGCATATCGGCAATCATTTCGTCTGCAACCATCTGGTCCAGGTCAACGGCGATACCGGCGAGGGCGAGGTCTATGCCATTGCCTGGCATTTGATCCCCGACGGCAAGGGCGGGCTGCTGCACGATATCCAGGGGGTGCGCTATATCGACAGCTATCGCCGCGTCGATGGCCAGTGGCGCTTCGCCAAGCGGGTGGTGAGCTTCGACATGAAGCTGCTGCAACCCGCCGCCGACCATGGCGACAAACCGGTGCCGGTGAATGATCCCAGCTATGCGCTGCTGACGCCGCTGTTTGCACGTGGGGCGGGCCGCTAGCCGCTTCGCCGCAGCGATGTCGCCGCCGCTTCCTTGACAGTCAAATCAACAATCCTGTTGATGATAGCCAAGAAGAGCGGCGCGACAGGCGCCCGCTGGAGCGGATGATGGCCTTTTCGACGATCGACCTGACCGCGCGCATCGGCACCGAGATCCGGACCGATGCGGCAACCCTGGTGTCGGGCAAGCATGCCGACACGATCCTGGCGCTGTTGCAGCAGCGCGGCGTGCTGATCGTGCGCGGGCTGCACATGAGTCGCGAAGATCAGCTGGCCTTTTCCCACACGCTGGGCCGGGTCCAGCCGCAGGGCGAAGGCGGCATCTTCAAGGTGACGATCGATCCGAAGGAAAATCCGGGCGCCGAATATATCAAGGGCGCCTTCTTCTGGCATATCGACGGGGCAAGCGACGACGTGCCCAATTTCGCCGCAACGCTGAACGCCAAGTCGCTGTCCAGGACCGGCGGCAGCACCTATTTCGCCAATACCTATGCCGCCTGGGACGATCTGCCCGACGAAGAGAAGGCGGCTTATGACGGGCTGCGCGTGGTCCACAGCTTCGAGACATCGCAGCGCTATGTGAACCCCGAGCCGACCGTGGCGGAGCTGAATTTCTGGCAGATGCGCACGCCCAAGGTCCATCCCTTGGTCTGGACCCATGAAACCGGGCGCAAGTCGCTGGTACTGGGATCGACCGCCGACCATGTCGAGGGGATGGACCCGGCGCAGGGCCGCGTGCTGCTGTCCCGGCTGCGCGAATGGGCGATCCAGCCGCAATTCGTCTATCGCCATGACTGGACCGAGGGCGACCTGCTGATCTGGGACAATAGCGGCACGATGCACCGGGTCGATCCCTATCCGCTGGAAGAAAATCGGATGATGCACCGCACGACGATCGAGGCGATCGAGCAACTGGTCGGCGCCTGAACGCGACACCGAAATTGACATATAGGAAGGAATTGCGATGACGAGGTCTCTCAACGGCCGCACGGCCGTGGTCACGGGTGCAGGATCGGGCATTGGCCGCGCGATCGCGCTGCGCCTGGCCGAAGATACGGCCAAGATCGCGGTGTGGGACATCAATGGCGACGGCGCGGCCGAGACGGTCAAGCTGATCGAGGCGGCCGGCGGCACCGCCATCGCCATCACCGCCGACTGTTCGGACAAGGCAGCGATCCATGCGGCGGCGGAAGAGACGCGCGCCAAGCTGGGGCCGATCGCCATCCTGGTGAACAATGCCGGCATCGCCCCCTTCACCCCGTTCATGGATATCGATGACGACCTGTTCGACAAGGTCATCCACATCAACCTGCGCGGCCCCTATCTGCTGACCAAGGAAGTGCTGCCCGACATGCTGGCCGCCGGCTGGGGCCGGGTGATCAACATCACCTCCTCCTCGGTCCAGTCGGGTTCCTTCGCCCAGGGCCATTATGTCTCGTCCAAGGGTGGCCTGATGGGCATGACCAAGGCGCTGGCGCTGGAGTTCGCGCCGAGCGGCGTGACCTTCAACATGGTGCCGCCCGGCTTTATCGACACGCCGATGCTGCGCGCCGCGCCGATCGATGCCGACGCCTTTGCCCAGACGCTGCCGATGAAGCGGATCGGCAAGCCCGAGGATATCGCCGCTGCCTGCGCCTATCTGGCGTCGGAAGAGGCCAGCTACATCACCGGCCAGACGATCAGCACCAATGGCGGCCGCTATATGGGGTCGCATTAAC
>NZ_NOIW01000195.1:0-4803 GCF_002708645.1 Sphingobium sp. IP1 | reverse complement strand
GCTGCCCGGATCGCCAGTATCTCGGGGTTCGTGATCTTCTTCGTCATCGTGTCATCTCCCTTCATCGTGCAGCACCATCGTGCGCCTGTTTGCAGGAGAGAAAAGACCTCAGCTAAACCACAACCGGCTCACGGCCGTCGCCCCGAGATGGACATAGGTGCGACAGATGAGCCAGGGCAGAAGCGAGGATCGCTTGCGCGGTCCCGTCAGACACAGGGATTCCGGAACCGAACCCTTTCGCTTCCCGGAATTCTACAACAAGGAGAAGCCTCGCCTCATGCGCTTCTTCACGCGCCAGCTCGGCAACCAGGCCGACGCCGACGAGCTGGCCCAGGAGGCTTTCACCCGCTTCGTGCGGGCTGCGCCCGTCCAGGCACTGGAGAGCCCGCAAGCCTATCTCACCCGCATCGCAACCAATTTGCTGCGCGATTTCATCGCGCGCGGCTCCACGCTTCTTTCAAAGCGATCGACACTGCTTGATGAGGATCTCGACCTCATTGCCGCCAGTGACACCCACCGCGAGACCCAGGCGCGCCAGGATCTAGCCCGCTGGAAGCTGATCCTCGCCCAGCTCAAGCCCGAGACGCTCGACATCTTCCTGCGAAACCGGGTCGAGGGACAGACCTATGTGGAGATCGCGAAGGAACTGGACGTTCCGCTCTGGGTGGTACAGAAACAGATGCTCAAAGCCATCAAGCATGTCGTAGCCCATCGCGAGGCCAATGATGACTGACGCAGGCGCTGCCCAAGCGGCGCGCGACAATCAGGAGGCGATGGAGTGGGCGATGCTCATCCTCGCCGATGGCCATGCCGTCCCCGATCCCACCGCGCTCGACAGGCTCGGCGAGCATCAGGCCGCCTTTTCCGCCTGGGTGGCGGCCGATCCGTCACGCAAGGCCCGTTATCTCGTCGCCGTTCGCGAAATGCTTGAGGCAGGCGGCGCCGCCGCCGAGCTCTACACGCGCCCTCGCCGGCAGAAGCAAGCTCAGGACAAGAGAGGCTTCCGCCCCTCCTTGCCTCTCGCCGCGTCGCTGGCCTTCATGCTCGTCGCTGGAGGCATCTGGTGGCGATCACAAGGCGATGCGCCATCGCTGATCACACAGAGCGAAGCCCGCACCCCGATCGAGACGCGGGTCGGAGAAGTGCGGACCGAGCGCCTCGCCGACGGCTCGTCCGTCATCCTCGACACCGACACGCTGCTTCTGGTGACCATGACCACCACACAGCGCAACGTGGAGATCAAGCGTGGGCGCGCGCGGTTTAGCGTCACGCGAGACGCCCAACGGCCGTTTCTCGTCCATGGCGCGGGAACCAACGTCACGAGCGAAGGCGGCAGCTTCGACATGACCGTCAGAAACGGCATCCGCATCAGCCCTGTCGAACGCGCGGTAAAAATATCCTTCACGCGCACGATCCCGAGCGATCAGGCAAAGCAACTTCAGCTGCGCCCCGGTCAGCTCCTCACCCTGAAGGCTGGACAAGCCACTGAGGTTGATGTCGTTTCTGCGCCTCGATCCGAGCAGCAATGGGCGACGGGCGTGAAGAGTTTCGACAATGTGCCGATTAGCGACGTCATCGCTGAAGCCAATAGCTATAGCGAGACCAAGATCGGGCTGGCGACGCCGGCACTTGGCCGCCGCGAGATATTCGCCGACATCGACATTCGCGACATCGAGCGGGTCGCACAGGCTATCAGCAACTTCCTTGATCTCACCATCGACCGATCGCAGCCCAACAAGCTTATTTTGACCAAAAAGAAGTAATATGGTCATCCAGATTTAACAAAGCCCATGGCCGTATTCCCTATCGATCCCCTAAAAGGGAGGTGATATCAAATAGGGACACATCATGGGCATCGTAAAGATTGCGCTACTGACCAGCGCTGTACTTTACATGGCGGCGGTTTCAGCGATGCGACTGCGCAGGAAACGTCAAAGACTTACGATCTTCCTGAACAGGATCTAGCAGCCCCGTTGCGCAGCGTTGCCCACAGCAGCGATTACCAACTCGTCGCCGACCCCAAGAGCCTCAAGGGCGCGCGCGCCATCGCTAGTCGGCGCCTACGCGGTCGCAGAAGCCGTGGCCGCACTCCTCGCGCCCTCGGGCCTCACCGCCGAAGTCAGGGATCGCACCATCACCCTGCAGGTGCGAGACGCGCCGTCGCGCGAGGAGGTAACCGGCGCGACGGATGTGCTGCTCTCGGTTACAGGTACGCGCATCAAGGGCGCGAAGATTTCATCGCCTGTTATCGTGGTCACGCAATCGGAAATGCGCCTCGCGGGACAAAATGATCTTGGCGAGGTTGTACGATCCATGCCTCAAAGTTTTGGAGGCGGGCAAAATCCGGGCGTCACCGGCGGTACGGTTGGCTTAGCCAATCAGAATCTGACAGGCGGTTCCAGCGCCAATCCGCGCGGCCTGGGCGCGGACGCGACCTTGACAACGGGGTCCGGTAACAGTGATTTCCTCGATCGCCGGCTCTTCGGCCGCTATCGCTGCCGCTGGCGGCGCCGACTGAGCCGTGGCAGCGCTGCTCATCACAAACGCCGCGGCGCACACGGACGCCTTCAGCCAGATATCCAAATCGGTTCGTGCGTTACGCATGATATCCCCCTGAAATTGCCACCCCTGCCGAGGTCTCCGGCTTTCGACAGAAAGAAGCTTCGGGATCGTGCAAGCGGGACGCAAGCGAAGCGGGCTTCATCGCCATTTGCATTAAAAGGCTTATTTATTAGCGCCTTGGAATAATTTCTTAGAACATGCTTAGACGGTGACAGGCGAATACGCGCACTATTGTCAGTCGCCAGGTGCGCCTGGCCGCACATCGATCGAGCCAACACGCATTGCTGCGCCCTCGCAGAACAGCAAGTGATTCTTCAGAATCTTCGGTCCGCCCGATTGTCCGGCATCAGCATCGATGACACGATCAACCGCAACAAGATCATCCCAATTCTTTTTCCCATATGATTTTCAAAAGGCTCGATTTCGCTGTGCTACGAGCTTATCGTCATCTGCCCTGTTGAATCGAAAGGATCATATGAACGGCTATGTAATATTCGAAGCGCCCGATGGCGACAGGATTGCCGTTAACGCAGATCGCGTGAATTTTGTCCTCCGATATAAAGGCGGCAACGTGGTGAGTGCCATAAATTTCGAAAAAGGAAATTATGTAGTTGTGAAGGGCAGCCTAGACGAGGTCTGCAAGGCATTGGCACAATCCTGATTCTCGGACCGGAGATTGCCCCGCGCCCGAGCGCAATTCGTCCATGCCAATTCGATTCCATTTGATATTTTCGTCGGGAGCGCTTGGGTCGCAACCGACGAATGGCACAAGGACAGAGAAGCTCGCCCTTTTTGTTTACCGCAGTCCGACGGCCGATCAGATAGAGACAATGGGCACCTGCCCGCTGCCAAACTATATCGAAGCGCTCACGGACAAGATGGCGAGACTATAATTGCCGCTCCGCGTAGATTTTCAGATAGCGGGCCACATCAGTCGATATGGAAAATAGGAACAATGCAGAACGAAAACGCTCAAAACCGCTCCCTTCTCTCCCTCACCGCGGATATTGTTCGCGCCAATATTTCGACAAAGCAGGTTAGCACCGAAGATCTATGTGACATGATCGCGAGAGTGCATGCCGCATTATCAAGCCTGAACGAAGGAGGCGGCTCGATGGCGTTGCCGCGAGATGCTCAACCAAGGCCGGCTGTCCCGATCGAGGAATCGGTCCAGCAGGATTTCATCATATGCCTGGAGGACGGAAAGAAGCTCAAGACACTCAAACGCCATCTTCGGGCACGCTATCAGATGAGTCCGGAAGATTATCGTGCCAAGTGGGGCCTGCCCCTCGACTACCCCATGGCAGCGCCAAATTATATCAATCAGCGGCGAATAGCAGCGCAAAATAATGGCCTTGGCCGGCGCCCCGCCAAGACCGTCAGCGTCGCCACTGCACCCGAAATGCCGGAAAAGGCCAAGACCACCGGTCGGAAAGAACGTCGCAAAAAGTCACAGTGAACACGACTTCACCGAACGCGTATATGCTGCCTCGCCAGGAAAAAACCTGGCTCTGGTCCAGGCCAGTTTAAGGATCCGACCAGTTCCCTCTCGGAGAAACGCGCACCCCGACCAATCCGAGTTGGCGGGAAGCTGGGGCCAGGTCACCCCAGCTTATCCAAGCCCTCATTGCAGCTCGTGCGATTTATCCACGCACAGCACTAGCCAGTCATTCCGCAGCAGCGAAATCTCCAGCCTTTCTATCCGCACGGGGCTTTCGCCCCAAGCCAATCCGGTGTGCCAGCGCGCGCCGCTGCGCGGCATGACTTGCGGCAACCATCGGATAATCCGGCGGCAGCCCCCATTTTGCACGGTATTCATCTGGCGTCATCTGATAGTGCGTCATCAGATACCGCTTGAGCATCTTGAGCTTCTTTCCGTCCTCGAGGCAAATAATATAATCAGGCCTGACCGACGCACGAACAGACACCGCTGGAACCAGAGATGCAGGCGCCGACGAAACGGGGACGGCGAGACCAGACAAGGCGGCATACACCCCCTCTATCAACGAGCCAATTTCGTCAACTTCGACCATGTTATGACTGACATGTGCCGCAACAATATCCGCGGTGAGCGTCACCATCTCGATCTGCGATCCCGAATTGCCAGCCATTTCGCGCCCCGTTATTTGCGATTCATTCTTGATCTTAACGACAATTCAGGCTCGTGTCATCGTCGCGCATATATATTTTTTTGTTTCGGTCGCCGAAATTAGCGATAGATGGTGCAACACATGTTACTAT
>NZ_NOIW01000194.1:0-4835 GCF_002708645.1 Sphingobium sp. IP1 | reverse complement strand
TATTTTGTACGATGCGACAGTGTCTATATCGATTTGAGATAGAGAGAATTCTCCATCTCCTACGAACATGGCATCGGGAACTCGGGATAGAGCTGAACGTAAAACTTCAATTTGTTCTTTTAGGAGTGATAGGCGTAAATCCTCGACTTTTTTGCGAAAGTCATCTCCACCATTGTTTTCAACATTAAAAATTCTATTTAAAAATGCGTCGTTGGCCCGTTCCTTTGCGCGCTCTAACCAAGGTCTAATAGCCATTATTATGTAAGTTGCTTTTATTGCTGCGGGCGCCTGTGTTCCCCATTCTGCTAGATATCTTAAAAATGCTTCTGCCGCAGATGTAACTCGATCAAATTTGGGGCAGTCATCTCGATATTTTTTTACTAATACAGCGATAGGAATTTGCATGAAATTCATATCGCCATTCACCATGACGCCTATCGGATCGCATAGCGATAATTCGAACAATTTGTCTGCGGAATCATATGTTTTCTGTTGGTCGCTACCAGCAGATATGGTGACGGCACTATCTGCAGCTAGAGCAACCGCAGATTTGTTCAAGATTGCGACCTCGGCTGTCATGTAATCCCCCCTTTTACGGGTAAGGAATATGTATTGAATTATAGAAAACGCAAGATATTACTCCGCTGCCACAGCCTCCAGCCCCAGCAACGGCGCCAGATAGCGTCCAGTGAAGCTGCGCTTCTCCTTCACCACCTGCTCCGGCGTGCCCTGGGCGACGACTTCGCCGCCTCCTTCGACTGCGTTCTCGGCTTCGCTCGAACTCCGCTCAGGACAGGCTTCACGCCGCCTTCCGGTTGATCGCGTTCGACCGTCCCCCGGACGGTCTCGGCGCGATCAAATGTCGATGATCCTTTTATTCAGCGGCCTCGGTCTTCGGCTGGCGTAAAAGGGGGGCGAGGTAGTGGCCGGTAAAGCTGCGCGGCTCCTTCACCACCTGCTCGGGCGTGCCCTGGGCGACGACTTCGCCGCCTTTCACGCCGCCTTCCGGTCCCATGTCGATAATATAATCCGCCGTCTTGATGACATCGAGATTATGCTCGATCACCACGACGCTGTTGCCCTGTTCGACCAGGGCGTGGAGGACTTCCAGCAGCTTGCGGACATCCTCGAAATGCAGGCCGGTGGTGGGTTCGTCGAGGATATAGAGGGTGTTGCCGGTGGCGCGGCGCGACAATTCCTTGGCGAGCTTGACGCGCTGGGCTTCGCCGCCCGACAGGGTGGTGGCCTGCTGGCCGACCTTGATATAGCCAAGCCCCACTTCGGCGAGCATCGCCATCTTGTCGCGGATCGGCGGCACGGCCTTGAAGAATTCGACCGCATCCTCGACCGTCATGTCGAGCACGTCGGCGATGCTCATCCCCTTGAACTTCACCTCCAGCGTCTCGCGGTTGTAGCGGGCGCCATGGCAGACGTCGCAGGTGACATAGACGTCGGGGAGGAAGTGCATCTCGATCTTGAGCACGCCGTCGCCCTGGCAGGCTTCGCAGCGGCCGCCCTTGACGTTGAAGGAGAAGCGGCCCGGCTTGTAGCCGCGCGCCTGCGCTTCGGGCAGGCCCGCGAACCAGTCGCGGATATTGGTGAAGGCGCCGGTATAGGTGGCCGGGTTGGAGCGCGGGGTGCGGCCGATCGGCGACTGGTCGATGTCGATCACCTTGTCGCAATGTTCCAGGCCCGTGATCTTGTCATGCGGGCCGGCGACGATGCGGGCACCGTTGAGGGTGCGGGCGCTGGCGGCGTAGAGGGTGTCGATGGTGAAGCTGGACTTGCCCGATCCCGACACGCCGGTGATGCAGGTGAAGGTGCCGAGCGGGATCGACGCGGTGACGCCGGTGAGGTTGTTGGCGCGGGCATTGTGGACGGTGAGCTTCTTGCCCGAGCCCTTGCGGCGCTTGGCCGGGACTTCGATGCGGCGGGTGCCGTTGAGATAATCCGCGGTCAGGCTGTCCTTGTGCGCCAAGAGTTCGGGCAGGGTGCCCTGGGCGACGATGGTGCCGCCATGGACGCCGGCGCCCGGCCCCATGTCGACAATATAGTCGGCGGCGCGGATCGCATCCTCGTCATGCTCGACGACGATGACGCTGTTGCCGAGGTCTCTGAGACGTTTCAGGGTGACGAGCAGCCGGTCATTGTCGCGCTGGTGCAGGCCGATCGAGGGTTCGTCGAGGACGTAGAGGACGCCCGAGAGGCCCGAGCCGATCTGGCTGGCGAGGCGGATGCGCTGGCTTTCGCCGCCCGACAGGGTGCCTGATGTGCGGTCGAGGTTCAGATAGTCGAGGCCGACATTGTTGAGGAAGCCGAGGCGCTCGACAATTTCCTTGAGGATGGCGCGGGCGATCTGGTTCTGCTGCTCATTGAGCGCGTCGGGCATCGCGGTGAAGAAGGCGAGCGCGTCCACCACCGAGCGGCGGGTGGAGACGGAGATGTCCTCGCCGGCGATCTTGACCGCCAGCGCCTCGGGCTTGAGGCGCGCGCCGTGGCAGGTCTCGCAGGGCATGGCGGTCTGATATTTGCTCAGTTCCTCGCGCATCCAGGCGCTTTCGGTCTGGAGCAGGCGGCGGTTGAGATTGCCGATCACGCCCTCGAACGGCTTCTTGACCTCATAGCTCTTCTTGCCGTCGACGAAGCGCAGGGTGACGGGCTTGCCGCCGGTGCCGTGGAGGATGATGAGCTTCACTTCGCCGGGCAGATCGGCCCAGGCGGTGTCGAGGCTGAAGCCGAATTCCTTGGCGAGGGAGCCCAGGACCTGCATATAATAGGGGCTGGGCGGGTTGGACTTGGCCCAGGGGACGACGGCGCCCTTCTTCAGCGAGAGGGCTTCGCTGGGGACGACCAGTTCGGGGTCGGATTCCTGCCGCTCGCCCAGGCCGTCGCAGGCCGGGCAGGCGCCCATCGGCGCGTTGAAGGAGAAGAGGCGCGGCTCGATCTCCGGAATGGTGAAGCCGCTGACCGGGCAGGCGAATTTCTCGGAAAAGACGATGCGGTTGGCGGGGATGCCGGCATTCTTCATCTTGCCCGCGGACTGGGCTTCGTCCTCGCGGCCGGGGACGACGCCCTCGGCCAGATCGACGAAGGCGAGGCCGTCGGCGAGTTTGAGCGCCTGTTCGAAACTGTCGGCGAGGCGGGTGGCCATGTCGGCATTGACCGCCAGGCGATCGACCACGACCTCGATGTCATGCTTGTATTTCTTGTCGAGGGCGGGGGCATCCTCGATCAGGTAGAGCTCGCCGTCGATGCGGACGCGGGTGTAGCCCGCCTTCTGCCACTCGGCCAGTTCCTTGGCGTATGTGCCCTTGCGGCCGCGCACGACCGGGGCGAGCAGGTAGAAACGGGTGCCTTCGGGCAGGAGCATCACCCGGTCGACCATCTGGCTGACGGTTTGCGCGCTGATCGGCTCGCCGGTCGCGGGCGAATAGGGGATGCCGACGCGCGCCCAGAGCAGGCGCATATAGTCGTATATCTCGGTGACGGTCGCGACCGTGGAGCGCGGGTTCCTCGACGTCGTCTTCTGCTCGATCGAGATGGCGGGGGAGAGGCCCTCGATATGCTCGACATCGGGCTTCTGCATCATCTCCAGGAACTGGCGCGCATAGGCAGAGAGCGACTCCACATAGCGGCGCTGCCCCTCGGCATAGATGGTGTCGAAGGCGAGGCTGGACTTGCCCGAGCCCGAGAGGCCGGTGATGACGATCAGGCTGTCGCGGGGCAGATCGACGTCCACGCCCTTGAGATTATGCTCGCGCGCGCCGCGGACGCTGATGTGGGTCAGCATTCGGTAAACCTCTGCTTCGGAATATGGGTCAGACTCATGGCGGCGTTGTTCCAGATTTGTTCCGTGGGGGCAAGGGGGCGTTGCCCGGTCGGGAGGCAAGATAGGAAGGGGGAGCGGCCAGGGGAAGATGGCCGGGCGTGGACGATGGCGCGCTGCGCCGGCCGGAGGGCGTTTCTGGGTCGGCTGCGGGCGCGTCTCGGCCTGTCTCGGGGTTTCCATGGATGGCCGCGGCTATGGGATCGCACGTAGAAACGGGGCATGACCTATTGGCGGCTCCATTGGCATGCGGGCGTCCTGAGCGTGGCGGGCAGCGTCGCGGGCATGACATTGGCGACGACGGGGGCCATGGCCCAGAGCGAGACGCCCGCGGGGCGGATCATCTTCCTGGGCTGGACCGAGGGCAAGGACCATTCGGTGTGGCTGTCCGGCGTCGATCCGGGCGAGTTTTTCGTCGTCTTTCCCGAGACCGGGGAGCGGGTGGACAGTTGGACCCAGCCCGATACCGGCCTGCACCTGACGGTATCGCCCATCGTGCGGGAAAATGGCGGCACCCATAATCTGTTCGCCCATATTCGCACCGAATATGCGGAATATGACAATTTCGTCGATTCCGCCGACCAGCATCCGGGCGGCATCAATTTCCCCGATCACTGGAACCGGCCCGACCCGGAATTGCCCGATCTGATCACGCCGGAATTGCGGCCGAACCCGGATACGGTAACGCCGGGTCTGCGGCCCAATCCGGATCTGATCACACCCGGCCTGCGCCCCTTGCCCGGGACCGTGACGCCGGAGCTGCGGCCGAACCCCGATACGGTGACGCCGGGCTTGCGGCCGAACCCTGATCTAGTGACGCCGGAGTTGCGGCCGAACCCCGATACGGTGACGCCAGGCTTGCGGCCCAATCCGGATACGGTGACGCCGGAATTGCGGCCGAACCCGGACACGGTGACGCCGGGTCTGCGTCCTGATCCGGACACGGTGACGCCGGGTCTGCGGCCCGATCCGGATACAGTGACGCCGGAATTGCATCCTGATCCCGAAA
>NZ_NOIW01000193.1:0-4841 GCF_002708645.1 Sphingobium sp. IP1 | reverse complement strand
TAACGACGGCGTTGCCAAATGGCATTAACGGGTGTGAATGCCGTTCGGTAATTTGCAAGGTCGGGAATGGCCGCTGTCAGCGAATGCCGACGTTCTCCCTACATACGCGAATGGCGGGAAAGTCCCACGAGGCGGCGTTCCGCTTCCGCCAGCACGCGACCATAATACGCCGTTCCGATCCAGCTCTCGGTATGTCGGTACATGCCAAAAACTGCCGATCAGCTTCCACAAAACGGCGGAGCGGCAATGCGACCTAGTTGCCGCGGCTCGATTGGCCCAACGAAAATCCCGAAAGCCGCTGCCGGTTCAACCTGAAGTTCACGGACGACCTTAGGTTACCTAGACGCCCCCGGCCCGATACCGTCGCACTCTAAAGTTGATTTGGAGCGGCGATCTGCCATCTCAAGGAGAAAGTGAGTTGGGAGGATAATAATGAAGCTCGAGAAGGTTCACGTCACCAACTTCAGGTCGGTCGACGACAGCGAGGAGTTTAGCGTCGAGCCGGTAACCTGCCTCGTCGGAAAGAACGAGGCGGGCAAGAGCGCGATCCTTCTGGCGCTCGCGGCGCTGAACCCACATCTCTCGACACCCGCGACCTTCGACAAGGAGCGCGACTATCCGCGCCGGCTGCTGACCCAATACGAGGACCGTCATTCTGGGAAGGCCGCTGTCGCAATCACTACGACTTGGCGCCTCACCTCTCCCGAAGCCGCTCGCATCGCTGCCACTGTCGGTGAGGGTGTCGTGACGACCGACCTGATCACAATCTCACGCGCCTACGGCAAAGAAGTCGACGTCTCGGTCGATCTCGATTTTGGCAAGGCGCTCGAGCATCTTTATACCAAGTTCCAACTCGACGATTCGGAACGGTCGGTCCTTTCCTCAGCCGACACCACCTCGAAGTTGATCACCACGCTGGCTGAGATATCATCTCCGACGGAACGCCACGCCGCCTTGAAGTCTCACTTAGACGGGGTGGGCGCAGTGACCGGGCAGGTCAGCAAGCTCATCCGGGACATGTTGCCGAAGTTCATGTATTTCGCCGCGTACGATAGGATGGATGGCGCGATACAGCTCGAACAGACGCGTCAGTTGATCGCTAATGGGCAGATCAACGAGGATGCGCATCGCGGTGCGCGGCTGTTCGCCGAGTTCCTAGAATACGCACGCGTCTCAATCGACGACATCACCAATGTTGCCACCTACGAGACATTCAATGCCCGCCTGCAGGCGGCCTCCAACAGCATCACCGATCAGGTGCTGGAATACTGGACGCAGAATCCGGATCTCAGTGTTGTCGTCCGCGTCGAACAATCTCGGCCGGGCGATACCGCACCGCTCAATAGTGGCATGATCGCATGGGCCCGCATCCACAACGGGCTGCACCGCGTTGATACGCCGTTCTCCGAGCGAAGCGCTGGTTTTGTCTGGTTCTTCTCCTTCCTCGTGAAGTTCGCGCAGGTACAGGACGAGGAGACGCCAGTCGTTCTGCTCCTCGACGAACCCGGCCTTACCCTGCACGGCAAAGCGCAGGCGGACCTACTGCGCTTTTTCAAGGAGAAGCTCGCCCCACATCACCAAATCGTCTACTCGACCCATTCACCGTTCATGGTGCCGGCCGACGAGCTCGCTTCCGTCCGTATCGTCGAGGATAAGGTAGAGATGAAGGGGCAGCGTCGCATGCCGCTCGGCACAAAGGTGCGCGAGGACGTGCTCACCCGCGATCCCGACACTCTGTTTCCGTTGCAAGGTGCGCTCGGCTATGAGATCAGCCAGTCGCTGTTTATCGGCGAGCACACGCTTCTCGTCGAAGGGCCCGGCGACATTCTCTACATCCAGGCGTTGTCGGACGCGCTCAAACGTCGCGGACGACCGGGCCTGGATCAGCGCTGGACGCTCTGTCCGGCGGGCGGGATCGATAAGATTCGCCCATTCGTCGCGATGTTCGCTGGCAACGCTCTTCATATCGCAGTGCTCTCGGACCAAGCGCAGGGAGACAAGCGCAAGGTCGAGGAAATGAAGCGCTCCGAAGTCCTGAAGGCCGGACATTTTTACACGATGGCCGACTTCCTCCAACGGGCCGAGGCCGATATTGAGGACATCTTCGAACCGGATCTCTTTGTGTCCATCCTCAACTCGACCTATGGCCTGGCGGACACGACGTTGCTCGATTCAAAGCGGCTCGCGGCCGCGAACACGGGCACCGCACGGCTGGTCAAACAGGCCGAGGCTGCCTTCGCAATCATGCCGACTACGGTTGCCGAGTTCGACCATTTCACGCCGGCGGGATGGCTTATCCGAAACCCCAAGATGCTCGACGCCAAGTCTGCGCCGGTGACCGGCGCGATTGATCGAGCCCAGGCCATTTTCGACACTTACAACGCGCTACTCTGAGCCGGACCGCTGTTCCGTGCTTCGATCCGAAGAGGCGCAGAGCATCCGCCGCGCGACGGCGGTCTATCACCAAGGTCAGCTTCGGTACGATTGGCAGTTGCGGAGCAAGATCCATGCTATGTTGGACGCCAAAACGAGACAAATCGAAAGCCGCGACATGAAGTACGGCGAAATTTTTTGGTTTCTTTGCGGGTCGGAGATTTATCGTGCCCCGCTTTGAGTATGATCCGATTTCGCTCCAACGCGACCTTGGCCGACCTGATGCTGCCTTCTTTGATGATGAAATGAAGCGCCTCGCCCTGGAGGCAATCGATCACTACGCAGTTCAGATTGAGCAGCCGATCATACTTCACTCTGATTGGACCCTAGATGATACGCTCACCGGCTTTGCGGATAGGATTGCTGCAACCCTGACATCGCGCGAAACTTGGCGAACTTACGCCATTGAGGCTGAGGTTTTCGCTCGCTTCCTCATGGCGCACCATGGAAGAAGGCTAGCAGACCTCAGGGAAGCGGACCTATGGGAATACCGCAACAGGCGACTATACGGCCCGCTTTCAGAGAGGCTGTCTCCAAATAGTTGGAACAAAGTTGCCGCCGTCATCCTCCGAATGCTTCGACACCTTAAAATCCACTTCTCGGAGGTGACTTGGCGATCATACTGCGGCACCCGGGAAGCAGACGACCAAGTTAAAATGGTTTCCTTGGAAAATTACGTAACATTTCGCGAAACTGGAATGATGTCTGGCAGAAACAATCTGCGCAATGGCGCTTTCTCCGAAATGCTCGTAACAACCGGCATCCGATGTAATGAGGGTTCTCACATCCTGAGGCAGGAAATACCAAAGATCGGCCTATTTCAAGACGACATTACAAGAATTTGGTCTATACCTGCTACTGTTACGAAGTGGGAAAAAGGCAGAGATACTTTTATTTCAAAAAGAGTTATTAAGAACTTTATCAACCCTTATATTTACGAGGAACGCTCGCATGTTGCAGCAAAAATAATCTCGGAGCGGTTCCCTCTCAAATCATACTCTCCCCGAACTTTGACGATGTCGAACAACAGCATATTTTTTCAACTTCGTCGGCCAGGCATTGCAGAAGTTATCGCTGGAGACGCGAGGAAGATTGAAATGCCGCTCGCAAACTTCACTTTGCGTGAGCGCGAGCGTCTTATCGAGGTTCGTCCAATTGGCCAACCAAATCGTTTCAAGGTTGTCGACTTCGGGTCGCTCTGGATTTCCGAGATTGGAACATGCGTTTCGAATTCCGCTTGGCGTTCAGCGTTCTCCGCAGCCCTTGCACGATCCGGCCTTGAAGAACAGGTCGGTGTCGACATCACCCCTCACGTCTTGCGGCACACGTTCGCTGTCTACATGCTCAGCTTCATGCTGAAGGGACTGGTCGAGCTTCGCATAGCACGGGGACATCTCAACAGCCGTGGCGAGATATATGACGCTCTGATCGGAGATCCGCTGCAGGTTCTTCAGGAGCTTCTCGGGCACAGGAGCATCAAGACTACTTTCAAATACCTTAGATTCTCGCGGAAACACAGCCGGATGATCAGCTTGGCGTTTGAAGCGTGGGATGCACACATGGCACTCGCAGCATGAGCAGATCACGCAAAGCTAGCGTCGTCTCCTTCGACGAAGAGGCGGACGCGAGTGACTGCAAGCAAGCGATCGTCAGCGGCGCGACTGTTGAAGGTATGGCTCTCGTCGCTTCTGTTGCCAGCCAAACCGTTCGGTGGGATTTCGCCAAATATCGGCGCAAAAATCTCGCGATAAACTTCATGATGTTGATGTTTGATGTTTTGAATTTAGGTCGATTATTTACCAGTTGGAATACTTTTCTTAAGTACAAACATTCAATCTCTTACATCATTAAAAACATTGATGCGATTGATCCATACAATGATATTATAGATATTAGTTCATTTTCGAGGTCGTTTGTAGAGCGACTAGATGGCCCTGGCCTATCAAGTGCCGCTTACGGTCGCCTCCTGGTACTCATTGTCCTGCTGAGGGAAGCGCGCAAAGCAAACCCTCAATCAGTTTCGGAGGATTTAAGAGGCTCGAACGTTTCGGACCGCCTTAGCTTTATTAGTCGTTGGCCCAAGCCGAAAAGCACGCCTCGAGACCCATATACACCCTACGTCGCCAGCCAAATCGAACAAGCGGCGCGCCTGGAGCTTCAGGTCGTCCTGAAAGAAATGCGGGCTGGCCGACACGCCTTCGATGAAAAAAGTGCGAAGGATGTGATGGATCTCACGCCGAATTGGCGAGGCGTCATGAAATATGCCGGAGGAAAGTCTTACAGTTCCGTTGTAAAAGAATACTCTAAGATCGTTGATGGATCTCCTCTCAAGAGAGTCCCAACAAGACAAGTCGATGTCTCGGAATATAGCCAGATTGAAGTCTTTAAATTGGCACGATCATTAGCTA
>NZ_NOIW01000192.1:0-4689 GCF_002708645.1 Sphingobium sp. IP1 | reverse complement strand
AAAGCATGCTAATGCTGCCCATGGCGAATTCGTAAGTCTATGATTTTACTGCGAAATAAATCGCTTAGGTCGCCCGGCCGAAAGCTCTTCTGGCACCATTTTTCATCTGTTGAAAACGCTGGAGCGTCGTCATCCTGACGATCCTCTCAGCGCGTCCTGCTTTCGCGGCTGCCAGAATGCCGGTGCAGAAGAATGCAGCTTATTGCGCCGGATACCCCGCAATGGTCATCCTGCGCGCCTACTCAAGATAAAGCTGTGTTGGAATATCCACCCCATGGCCGACGCGCCATAATGGGTCGTTCTGAAACCAGCCCATCGATCGCCGCCCAGCCATGCGCGCCGATCCCGCGCAGCATCCGCCGATGTCCCGGCTGCACCCCACCCAGCGCCATCACCGGCCTATCCGCCTGCCGCGCCAGGGCGGTAAAGCGCAACCGACCCAAGCTGGCCGCCCCCGGATGCGATCGGGTGGGGAAGAGGGGCGATACGAAGACCATGTCCGCCCTGCCCCGCCGCGCGGCCGTCATCTCGCGCGCGTCATGCGCGGCCATGCTGTGCAGCATCGGCCGCCCTGCCCGCCTGGTGTCGCGGCCATGCCAGCCATCGGCCCGCCACGCGGCCGCCGTCCGCCCATCACCCGCCAGCAGCAGCACCAGCCGTCGCCGCCGCGCCACGCGCCGCACCGCTTCAAACAACGCCCGCCGCGCCTTCCCTTCCGTCCGGTAATGCCGGAACACGATTCCAGCTCGCCCCTTGGGCAAGCGCGCCACCGCCGCCAGCAACGCCGTGTCGGCGACCCGCTCGTCGGTCATCAGCCAGATTGTCGGCAGTTTTTTGCGGTGGCGGCGGGTCATGACCCTGTCCTATAGCAGCGCGCATGACGACCGACAGCCCGCAAGCCGCCCTCCGCCTTTCCGCCCTGCGCGACGCCATCGATCGGGCCGCGCGCCTGACCGATCGCAGCGGCGAGGATATCACCCTGATCGCCGTGTCCAAGACGCAAGAGGCCGACGCCATCCGCCCGCTGATCGCGGCGGGGCAGCGCGTGTTCGGCGAAAATCGCGTGCAGGAAAGCCAGGAGAAATGGCCCGCCCTGCGGGAAGACCATCCCGATATCGCGCTGCATCTCGTCGGCCAGTTGCAATCGAACAAGGCCGCCGATGCGGTTGCCCTGTTCGACGTCATCCACAGCCTCGATCGTCCCTCGCTGCTGACTGCACTGGCCAAGGCGATGGACGCGGCGGGCAAGCGCGTCCCCTGCTATATCCAGGTCAATATCGGCGCGGAGGAACAGAAGGGCGGTTGCGCCATCGCCGACGTGCCCGCGCTGATCGCCGCTGCGCGTGATGCGGATATTCCGCTGCTCGGCCTGATGGCCGTCCCGCCGGCGGACGTCGAACCCGCCCCCTATTTCGCGCTGCTCGCAAAAATGGCGCGGGAGGAGGGCCTCCCGCGCCTGTCGATGGGTATGTCGGGCGATTATGAAACCGCCATCATGCTGGGCGCGACCGATATTCGTGCCGGCACCGCCCTGTTCGGCAATCGTCCAACCCCCGCCCGCCCCGTGCCCAAGAGCGGGCGGGGAATGATCAGAAACTCCCCCGCAACGTGATGCCATAGGTGCGCGGTTCGGCGAGATAGGCGGAGATCAGCTGATTGGCCATCGGCGCACCCTGGGCGAACTGGCCGGTGGTCGATGTGGCCGGGCTGCTCGACTGGAGCGGGCTGCTGAACGCCACCTGGGTATAATCCTGGTTGAAGATATTCTGGCCCCAGAATTCGATCGCCCAGCGCTGGTTCGGCCCACGCAGCCCGACGCGCGCATTGACGACGGTGAAGCCGTCCTGATTCTTCTCCGGGAACAGGTCAGACCCGGTGTTGAAATCGCTGGTCATGCGGCCATCGACATAGAAGAGCGCCGACAGGCCGCTCGTGCCGATGTCCGGTGTCCAGGCGGCGCTGGCGGTCGTCACCATCTTGGGCGCATTGCTGTTGATGGAACCCGGCAACAGGAACAAGGCCGGGTCAAGCGGCACGCTGCCATCGCCGCTGCCGACCAGACGGCTGGCGAACTTGGCTTCCGCATAGGTGAAGCCGCCGGTCACGCGGAAATTGCGCGCAGGGGTGGCGGTCATTTCCAGTTCGACGCCCTGGCTGATCAGCCCAGGCCCGACATCGTCCGAGCCGCAGGTGCGGGCCGCCGATAGCGCGCTGTCGCAGCCATTGATATTCTGCACGACGAAGCTGGTGCCGTTAAAGGTGTTCAGCTGGAAATTCTTGAACTCCTGGCGGAAGGCGGCGACGTTCGCGCTCCATTTGGGCTGGCTGTATTTCAGGCCGATTTCGAATGCGTCGACCTTTTCAGCGGCGAAGCGCAGGCTGGCGACGTCGGCATTGCTGCGCGGCGAAAAGACCGCCGGAATGGCATTGAGACCGGTCGATCCCAGCTGAAAGCGGTCGAGGTTGAAGCCGCCCGCCTTATAGCCCTTCGAATAGCTGCCATAGAGCAGCAGATCGTCGGTCGCCTTCCACGACAGGACCGCCGTACCCGACAATTCGCCGTCGCTGATCTTGTCATTGAGGTCGAGCGCGTTGAGGCTGGTCGAGGCATTGCCGAGGCACCCCAGGGTCAGGATGCCGCCCGCCAGCGCTGCCGCGCTGCCCAGCGCCGGATTGGTGGCCAGGCCTGGCAAAGCAGAAGACTGGAACGCCGCGCAAGTCGCGTTATTATTGTTGAGGTCCGCCGAGAAGCGCTTGCTTTCATGGGTGTAGCGCAGGCCCAAGGTCAGATCGAGCCGGTTGGTGACGTGGATGATATTGTGGGTGAAGATCGCCCAATTCTCGCTCTTCTGGCGATAGATCGAGCCGGTATCGCCGGTGCCTGACGGAATGGCGGCCAGCGCGCGCAGGCCATTGCCCAGGCCCGTCGAGATCGCGCCCGCCTGGCCCGCGGCCACGGCGGCTGGCAGGCCAGCATTGATGAGCGCCGCGGTCAGCCCGGCGTTGAGATTGGCCTGCGTCCCTGCGATCAACGGCTGGGTGGCAAGGCCACTGCCGCACGCCGCGAGCTGCTGTGCGGTGAAATTGCTGTTCACCCCGGAACCCGCCATCAGGCGGCAGGCAGCAAAGCGGCCATAGTCCGCGCCGAAGCGGATATTATCCTGCAAGGTCAGCCGTTCATTGGCATAATAGCCACCGACCAACCAATCGAGCGCGTCGCCAAAGGCGGAACCCTGCGCGCGCAATTCCTGCGTGAAGGTCTTGAACTGACGATAGGTGTTGGAATCGCGATAGAGTAGGTCGGCGCGATTATAGTCATAATCGCCATAGTCGCTCGACTTGTAATCGCGATAGGCGGTGATGCTGGTCAGCTTCACGCCGCCCAGATCATAGTTGATTTCGCCCGAAACGCCCCAATCCTTGAGCTTGCTGACATAGTCGCGGCCGGGCGTGCTGGTCAGTTCCCGATCATAGGGATCGGCGGCGATCACGCTGCCCTGCCCTGCCAGGATCGCGGCGATGCGGTTGAACGGCGCATCGGTATAGCCACCACCTGCGGCCGGGCGGCGCTCGCGCGCTTCGGTATAGGCCGCGCCGCAGCAGCTTTCGTCGCGATTGGTATAATCGCCGATCAGGCGGATCGACAGATCGTCATTCGGCTCGATCAGCGCCTGTCCGCGCAGGAAATAGCGATCACGGTCATTGGTGTCGCCCACGGTCGAGCCGGTCGTATCGACCAGCTTGTAGAAGCCATCGCGCTTGGACCATACGCCGTCCAGGCTAAGCGCGATGCCATCAGCGATCGGCCCGGTGACCCGGCCCGACAGCCGCCAATAATCATAATTGCCATAGGTGATCTCACCCTTGGCGCTAAACGTCTGTTCGGGGGCCTTGCTGATGATGTTGATCAGACCCGCCGACGCATTGCGGCCGAACAATGTGCCCTGCGGCCCGCGCAGCACTTCGACCCGCTCAATCTCGCCCAGTTCGTTGAGGCCCGCGCCGGTACGCGAACGATAGACGCCGTCGATAAACACCGCGACCGAGCTTTCGAGGCCGGGGTTATCGCCGACCGTGCCGATGCCACGGATACGCGCCGACGCATTGGCTTCGGACCCGGTGGACGAAACGAGCAGCGAAGGGGCGAGCTGGTTGAGGGTGCGGATGTCGCTGGCGCCGCTATTCTGCATTGCTTGCGCGCTGACGGCGGACACGGCGATCGGCACGTCCGACAACGGACTGGCGCGGCGGGTGGCGGTGACGATGATCTCCGCCGCATCCTGCTCGGCGGCGGCCTGCGGTGCCGCGACGTCCTGCGCCTGCGCGCCGGTTGCACCCATGACGAGCGCAATCACCGCAGCGGTCGATGCCCAAAGGCTCTTGTTGGTCATGATGGTCAATCCTCTCCTGCCCGCGCGGCTTTTTGCCGGTGGGGACGTGCGGGTGATTATGCTGCCACAGCCGGGTTAAGGCAATAGACCCTAGCTTTTCTGCGCTTTTTTGCGGATGCGATGACAGAATGTTCATGCCCTGTTGCTTATCGGCAACGGCTTAATTTCTGGTTTCCGTAGCGTCGCCTTACGATAACGGAAAGCGGAGCATTCGGTCGGCAACCAGCACCAGCGCGGCTGCACCCGGCCCCACGGCACGCCGAATCTCGCCATGGCCCGCATCCAGCCCGCCGGTGAG
>NZ_NOIW01000191.1:0-5017 GCF_002708645.1 Sphingobium sp. IP1 | reverse complement strand
CAATAGATCCACTGGATGCGGGTCAGCACCGTGTCGCTCTCGCCGCGCTCGCCGAACCGGTCGAGCCAGGTGTGGCCCCAGGTCGCACCGAATTTCCAGCGCGTCGTCGCCCACCAGTTGAGCCCCAGCATCGTCTTCTTGAAGCGGCCGCCCTCGATGCCATTATCGTCCAGGTCCATTTCCGAATAGCGCGCCACCAGTTCGGGCGCGCCCCAGCGGCCCTTGGGAATGACGCGCCGCGCATAGCCGACATTGCGGTCATAGGGCCGGGTTTCGCCGGTCAATATCCAGCTGCCGGTGACATACCAGCCATGGAAGACCGGGTCGCGAAATTCGCGCGAATTGGTGCGGTTCAATATATATTCGCCCAGGAACGACACCGGCCCGACATTCAGCAGCGCCTCGCCGGCAAAGCCGTCGCTGCTCTGCGCCGCGAATTTCCCGGTGTCGATCGCGACGTCGCCGACATTGGTTTCCGCCCGGCCGCTATAGCGGATCGTGCCGTCCGCCGCAGCATGGCGATAGGCCATGCCGACATGCAGGAATTCATTATGATCCGGCCGGTCCCAGATCAGCCCGGTCATGCGCGCCGAATAGTCCCAGCCACGGTCGGTCGAGCTGCCGAAATCCCAGCTATCCTTGTAGGCGCCCGCCGAAAAGGTCGCCGCCTTGTTCGCGCCCAGCACCTGGACGAAGCGGACGCCGAAATTGCGCGACGTGAAAAAGGGCGTCAGCACGCGCTCGCTATGCGGCAGGTTCGCCGAATCCCCGACCATTTCGTACGAGAATGTCTCCTTGGTCTTGCCCACCGTCATCTTGGTGCGGCTGCCCAGCGGAAAGGTCAGCGACGCATCGGTCAGCTTCCATTTCTGCTCGGGGTTGGTGTCGAACCCCTTATATTCGCCGCTGACCTGATAGCTCACCCGATAATCGCCACCGACCGATCCGATCAGGCTGAGCCGCGCCGATCGCACCTGAAACTCGTCCTCCTGCCGGCCGATCTGGCTTTCATTGACCGCATCCTGGCTGAAATCGGTCCAGTCGCCGATCAGCGACAGGCTGAGACGGATCTTGAAGAAGGGTTGTTCCTTGTTCGGGTCGGCCGGTTTGGCGGGCGCGAAATCGGGAATGATATAATGGGGCGTCTCGTCCACCGCATGCACGTCGCCACCACTATGATGGCCGATCGGTTCGTAGAGCGATTCCGTACTCTGCGCCCAGGCATGGGGCGCACACAGCCCCCCGGCCAACAGCGTTGCCATGATGACGGGCGAAGTGCCGGGAAGACGCGCGCGCATGACCATTATCCCCTTGAGCCTGTCCCTTCTGATCGTCGCAAATCCGGGGCTCCGCCATCGGGAGAAATACCGAGAATGGCCGGGGCGACGGGCCTTTTCCCACGCAAAAAAGGGCCCGGCTCGCGCCAGGCCCTCTCCCTCCCTTGGCGGGATGATAGGCGTCAGTTGCCGACGACAGGCCGGGCATCCTTGGCATCGGCATAGCGCTCGTTGGTCTGGGCGCGGGCGATGGCGGTCGCGATCGGCGCCTCGACCTGGGCGATCGCCGCCGCGCGGCACGCGCTCATGGTATTGATGTCGGTGCTAAAGCAGACCCGGCTGGCCGCGCGGGAGATGCGGGTGCGCAGTTCCTGCTGGTCGGCGTGGCGCGTGAGGTCCAGGTCACCGAAGCGGACCTCGGTGGTGCGGCCGTTGGACGTGAACTCCTCGGCCGAAGCGATGCCGGAACCGGCCAGCAGGGCGGCGGCGGCACTCAGGGCAGTGATGATCTTGGCGGTGGCGAACATGGCGTGTCTCCTCAAAACTGTCATGGCATCCGGCCTGCGTCGTCAGGGGGCGTCGACGCGCCGGATGCGAACGGTTCGGCGGGGGTCTTGTGGGGGCGTTGCGCCATATCCCGTTCGCCCATCCTGTGTACGCGTCTGGTCCTCTCGCCGCCCGTCCGCTTCGACCGGCAACCCTCGTCATCGGCCAACGACCGATCCATCGACCAAGCGCGGATTTGCGGGGACGAACGACCGGACGAATGGCATTCGTCTGCGAAACGACAGCCTATTCCCTAAGGGAAATTACGGAGATTTAAGGCAAGCGGACATGAAAACGCCCCCGGCGCAAGGGAATGCCGGGGGCGTATCCGGATGCTGTCGGGCACTCCAGATCTTGTCTCAACTGTTACCGTCAACACGGCACCATCGGCCGTGAACCGTCGCTTAACGCGCTGCTCTCTGGCCTGTTTCCATGTCAGAATAGCGACAAGTCGGCGGTCGCCGCGGCCCGTTCGATGATCGGCCCATGGCCTCCGCCCGATGGCATGGCCGATGGACCAACCGTCCACCACGGCCCACCAACGACATCCGCTCTGCGATCAGGCGTCCAGCGCCGGCAAACCCGCCCGTTCCAGTGCGCGGACCAGATAGGCGCCAAAGGCCGCATCGCGGGCGGGCAGACGATGGCGCATCCAGGCCAGGCCGACCAGCGCCCGCCAGGCGGCCAGCGCCTCGCCATCCATCGTCGCGGCCCGGCGGTAACAACGGACATAATGGGCCGTGGCCAGATCGCGGACCGGCCCCTCCAGCCAGCCACTGGCTTGTCCCGGACCAAAGCGCATCAGCATCTCGCTGCGCACCACATCGGCCGCCGGCATCGCTCGCGCCGCCTTCGACCAGTCGATCGCCACCAGCCCCTCGCCACTGACGATCAGATTGGCCGGATGCAGGTCGCCATGCGACAGCATGTCGCCCTCGCCCAGCTGGTCCAGCCGGTCGATCGCCGCCGCACGCAACCGCGCGCCGATCGGCGCCATTTCGATATCCTCGGTCAATATCGCCTTGCGGCTGCGCAGCATCGGCACCGGCTGTCGATGGATATGCGCCTGCAACTGCGCCATCGCCCGCATCGCCCAGCCCACCCGATGCGGATGGCGCCAGATATAATGGAGCAGGTTGGGGCCCTGTATCTCGCTATAGATGATGCCCTGCCGCCCGCCGGTCTCGCACCGGCCGAACAGCCGCGCCGCCGGCAGGCCGGTCGCCTGGATCATCTCTGCCGTCACATATTCGCGGCGAATGATCGACGGGTCGACGCCCTCATGGAACAGCTTGAGCACCCTCCCCCCCCTCCAGCCGATAGACCGCGGCGGAAGCGCCCTCGGCAATGAAGGTGGAAGGATCGGGCAGGCTCATGCCCCTCGCCTGTGCCGCAGCCGGACCGGATTGGCCAGTGTTTTTGCGCCGATACCCCATGCCTGCGGCGCGACGGCCATTTCCGCTCCCATCGCCCGCAGGCCTGGAACCCGTCCCGCCGCGCTAGAAGCGGAAGGACAGGTTGGCCCGCCATTGCCAGCTCGACAGGCCGCCCGATCCGATCCCGTAATATTCGCCCGACCCGATCAGCGCGACATTGCCGCGCAACTGGATGCGCGTGCCGAACCGGACCGATCCCACCGCAGGCGTGGTCGCGATCAGGCGCAGGTCAGGCCCCAGGACACGGCCGCCATTGGGGCGCAGATAGGCAAAATCAACGCCGCCCTCGACATAGGGGGTGATGACCATATCATCCGATCGGAACGGCCGGCTGATCTCCAGCGACGTCGCCACCGCGCCATAATCATAGCGCGCATCGCCCTGCAGCACGCGCAGGTCGATACCCCCCACCTCGCCCTGCAGGACATAATCGTCGTGCCAGATGCTGGCATAGCTCCACGACAGGCGGGGCCGCAGCAGGAAGCTGCCGAGCGGACGCTGCGCGCTGATCCCGACCGTGCCCGACAGGGTGAAGCTGTCATGCTTGCCCGACAGCATCAGCACATGCTGTTCATATTCGCCGAAGTTGAAGCCGATGCTGGCATCCAGCACCACATCCGAATTTGCCATCCGATGCACCATATAGGGCTTCACCGTGATGGAATCGGCCTGCTGGCGCATGCCGCCATTGAAGGATTTATAATCCGAATTGCCGAACTGGATGGCCAGGCCGGCAACCGTGCGCTTGTCGATCCAGCGATCCAGGCCGATATTATACTGGTTCGCGCTGCCCCTGGTCCGGGCACCGGAACGGTCGTCCTTCAGCGTCGAATGGTTCCATTCTGCCCAGGCGGTCCAGCGCCGGCGGGCATTGGCCGCAATCCTGCAGGCCTTTTCAATAAGCTGCGGATCGCCTTTCAGCCGCCCCTCGCGCCCGGCCCGGCAGACTTCATCGGCGGTCATCAGCATCGGGCGCCGCTCGTCACGGCCCAGCGCGACACCGGGCGGAGCGATCGGCGGCAGCGTCTCGGGGCGCGGCCGCTGTATCGGTCGCACGGTCGGCCCGCCCACGTCCGGATCGGGCCGCAACCCCGGCGTCACCGTGTCCGGATTGGGGCGCAGTCCCGGCGTCACTGTATCGGGATCGGGTCGCAAGCCCGGCGTCACCGTATCCGGATCGGGCTGCAGTCCCGGCGTTACCGTATCAGGATCGGGCCGCAGACCCGGCGTCACCGTATCCGGATCGGGTCGCAGTCCCGGCGTCACCGTATCCGGATCGGGCCGCAGTCCCGGTGTCACCGTATCCGGATTGGGTCGCAAGCCCGGCGTCACCGTATCCGGATCGGGCCGCAGTCCCGGCGTCACCGTGTCCGGATCGGGCCGCAAGCCCGGCGTCACCGTATCAGGATCAGGACGCAGACCTGGCGTCACCGTATCAGGATCGGGTCGCAAGCCCGGCGTCACCGTGTCCGGATCAGGCCGTAGTCCCGGCGTCACCGTATCGGGGTCAGGTCGCAATTCGGGTGTCGGTGTATCAGGGTCCGGGCGGACTTCCGGCGTCACTGTGTCGGGATCCGGCCGCTCCTCCGGCGTGATGGGAACGGGCACCGGCCGCAATTCGGGCGTGACGATTTCGGGATCAGGATGCAATTCCGGCGTCACTGTATCCGGATCGGGCCGCAGACCCGGCGTCACCGTGTCCGGATCAGGACGCAGACCCGGCGTCACCGTGTCCGGGTTCGGCCGCAATTCCGGCGT
>NZ_NOIW01000190.1:0-5334 GCF_002708645.1 Sphingobium sp. IP1 | reverse complement strand
TCGATGCGGGATGCGTGGAGGCCGTGGGCGAGTGCGACGGCGGCGGGGGCGCAGCTGTCCCATTCATATTGGCCACCGGCGTGGAGATAGATGTCGGCCTGGCCCAGGATCACGGCCATGGCCTTGGCGCCAGCTGAGCCCATGGGCACCAGTTCGGCGCCCAGCGCCTCTGCCACCGCGACCGCCTGGGGTGCCGGCCGGGTGCGGGACACGACCATGCGCAGTTTCTCGGGCGCGGGCGGGATTGCGCGCGGCTGGTCGGTGCGCAGGACGATGCCGTCGTCATGGCCCGGCAGCGCAACCGCGCCGATGGTCGGCACGCCGTCGATGGCAAGACCGACATGGACGGCCCAGTCGGCACGTTCCTCGCCATATTCGCGGGTGCCGTCGACCGGATCGACGATCCACACCCGGCTGTGGGTCAGTCTGGCCCCGTCACAGGCCATTTCCTCGGAGAGCAACCCATCCTGTGCCCGCTGCTCCCGCAGGGCATGGACGAGGAACTGGTTGGCGGTCTGGTCGCCGGCCTTGCCGAGCGCCTTGGCGCTGAACAGGCCCGAGGCACGGACCTCCAGCAACAGGCGGCCGGCGGTGTCGGCGAGATGGGCGGCGAGGTCCGCGTCCGTCATGACGTTGCTCATTTGAGCGGCATGATCTTGCGGATGATATGCTCGGCGGCTTCCTCCGGCGTCATCTCGACGGTGTTGACCCGGATTTCGGGGCTGGTGGGCGCCTCATAGGGACTGTCGATGCCGGTGAAGTTCTTGAGGGCACCCGATCGCGCCTTCTTGTAGAGGCCCTTGACGTCGCGCGCCTCGGCAACCTCGAGCGGGGTATCGACGAAGATCTCGATGAACTCGCCGTCGGCAAGCATCTCGCGCACCATCTCGCGCTCGGCGCGGAAGGGCGAGATGAAGGCGGTCAGCACGATCAGGCCCGCGTCCGCCATCAGCTTGGCAACCTCGCCGACGCGGCGGATATTCTCGATCCGGTCGGCCTCGGTAAAGCCCAGATCCTTGTTGAGGCCATGGCGGATATTGTCGCCATCCAAGAGGAAGGTGTGGCGGTTCATCAGCGCGAGCCGCTTTTCCACCTCATTGGCGATGGTCGACTTGCCCGAGCCCGAGAGGCCGGTGAACCAGAGGATGCGGGGCAGCTGGTTCTTGAGCTGAGCATGGGCCTCGCGGCCGATGTCGGTCGCCTGCCAATGGACATTCTGCGCCCGGCGCAGCGAGAAGTGGAGCATGCCCGCCGCCACGGTGCGGTTGGAGATCTTGTCGATCAGAATGAAGCCGCCCAAGGTCCGGTTGTCGGCATAGGGCTCGAAGCTGATCGGCTTGTCGGTCGCCAGTTCGGCAACGCCAATGGCATTCAAGTCCAGCGTCTTGGCCGCCAGATGCTCCATGGTGTTGACGTTGACGACATATTTGGGCGCCTGGACGGTGGCCGATACGCTCTGCGTGCCGATCTTGAGCCAATAGGGCCGGCCCGGCAGCATCGCCTCGTCATCCATCCACACGATGGTCGCCTCGAACTGGCTGGAGACCTCCGGCGGATTGTCAGCGACCGCAATGACGTCGCCGCGCGAACAGTCGATCTCGTCGGCGAAGCACAGGGTCACCGACTGGCCGGCAATGGCTTCGTCGAGATCGCCGTCGCCACCGGTCCCGCTTGCCGGGCCGGTTCCACCCGGCATCGTGACGATGCGCGAGATGGTGCTGGTCTTGCCCGAGGGCAGCACCCGCACGGCGTCACCCGGCTTGACCGATCCGCTGGCGATCAGGCCGGCAAAGCCGCGAAAGTCGAGGTTCGGACGGTTGACCCACTGGACCGGCATGCGGAAGGGCTTGGCCGCCGCGGTGGTGGCATCGACCTCGACGCTTTCGAGATGGGCCATCAGGGTCGGCCCCTGATACCAGGGGGTGTTCTCGGACCGGGCGGTGATATTGTCGCCCTTGAAGCCGGAAATGGGGATCGGCGTGAAGGCGCTGATGCCGATCGAGTGGGCGAACTCGGCATAATCCTTGACGATGCCGTCGAACACGGCCTGGTCATAGCCGACCAGGTCCATCTTGTTGACGGCCAGCACGATGTTGCGGATGCCGATCAGATGGGCGAGGTAGCTGTGGCGCCGCGTCTGGGTGAGAATGCCCTTGCGCGCGTCGATCAGGATGACGGCCAGGTCGGCGGTGGACGCGCCGGTGACCATGTTGCGGGTATATTGTTCATGGCCCGGCGTATCGGCGACGATGAACTTGCGCTTCTCGGTAGCGAAGAAGCGATAGGCGACGTCGATGGTGATGCCCTGTTCGCGCTCGGCGGCGAGGCCATCGACCAGCAGGGCGAAGTCGATCTCGCCCCCTTGCGTGCCGACGCGCTTGGAGTCTGCCTGCAATGCCTCGAGCTGATCCTCGAAGATCATCTTCGAATCATAGAGCAGCCGCCCGATCAGGGTGGACTTGCCGTCATCGACCGAGCCGCAGGTGATGAAGCGCAGCATGGTCTTGTGCTGATGGACGTCGAGATAGGCGTCGATGTCCTGCGCGATCAGCGCATCGGTCTGGTAGATCGGGTCGGCGAGCGTGTCGGTCATGGTTCAGATCCTTCCCGGCCCGGCCGGGTGCAGCATGGTTCGCGCGGAGGCGCGGAGACGCGGAGAGAAGAAGGGGGCAGGGATGGGCCTGGCGGCGGACATCAGAAGTAACCTTCCTGCTTCTTCTTCTCCATGCCGGCGCCGCCGGCATCCTTGTCGATGGCGCGACCCTGGCGCTCGGATGTGGTGGTGAGCAGCATCTCCTGAATCACCTCCGACAGGGTGCTGGCCTCGCTCTCGACCGCGCCGGTGAGCGGATAGCAGCCCAAGGTGCGGAAGCGGATCGATCGCTCGACCGGCACTTCGCCCGGTTCAAGCGGGAAGCGGTCATCATCGACCATCAGCAGCATGCCGTCGCGCTCGACGGTGGGGCGGGGCGCGGCGAAATAGAGCGGCACGATCTCGATGCCCTCCAGCTGGATATATTGCCAGATGTCGAGCTCGGTCCAGTTGGAGATGGGGAAGACGCGGATGCTCTCGCCCTTGGCCTTCTTCGCGTTGTAGAGGTTCCACAGTTCGGGCCGCTGGTTCTTGGGATCCCAGCCATGGCTGGCGGTGCGGAAGGAGAAGATGCGCTCCTTGGCGCGGCTCTTCTCCTCGTCGCGGCGCGCGCCGCCGAATGCCGCGTCGAAGCCGAACTTGTCGAGCGCCTGCTTCAAGCCTTCCGTCTTCCACATGTCGGTGTGGAGCGCGCCATGGTCGAACGGGTTGATGCCGCGCGCCTGGGCCTCGGGATTATGATGGACCAGCAGTTCCATGCCCGCGTCGCGCGCGGCCTTGTCGCGCAGATCATACATCGCCCGGAACTTCCAGGTGGTGTCGACATGGAGCAGCGGGAAGGGCGGCGGCGAGGGATAGAAGGCCTTCTTGGCCAGATGCAGCATCACCGCGCTGTCCTTGCCCACCGAATACAGCATCACAGGCCGCTCCGCCTCCGACACTACCTCCCGCAATATATGTATGCTCTCCGCCTCAAGGCGCTGAAGATGGGTCAGGTTCCGGGTCATGGGCTCGCTCGCGCCGCTGGACGGCATAAGGGTCTATAATGTGCCGTCGAAATGACCCCGCTGCGCCCGCCGGGCAAGATTGGCTTTATTAAGCCGGGTAAACCCCATCTTCTTTCGTCCTGCCGGGTGAGGGCATGACCAAGGGCATGACAGAGCGGAGAGGCGGACCTATCTCTTGCGCCATGCACGGCCCCAACCGACAGGATGTTTCCCACCCCATGACGACCGCTCTTCCCACCCGCCGCCTGGGCGCACTCACCGTTTCCGCCATCGGCCTTGGCTGCATGAACCTCTCCCACGCCTATCTGCCGCGCCCGTCTGCGGACGAGGCCGAACGGTTGCTGCGCCATGCGCTCGATGTCGGCGTGACCTTCTTCGACACCGCCGCCCTCTATGGCTTCGGCGCCAATGAGGAATTGCTCGGCTGCACCATCATGGACCGGCGCGCCGATTTCACCCTCGCCAGCAAATGCGTGCTGGCGGAGATTGACGGCAAGCGCGGCCTCGACGGCTCGCGCCAGGCGATCACCCGCGTGCTGGAGGATTCGCTGCGCCGGCTCAGGACCGACCATATCGATCTCTATTATCTCCATCGCCTGGACCCCAAGGTGCCGATCGAGGAGTCGGTCGGCGCGCTGGTGCGCGGTGTGGAGGAAGGCAAGATCGGCGCGATCGGCCTGTCGGAAATGTCGGCGGCGACGATTCGCCGCGCCCATGCGGTCCATCCGATTACCGCGGTGCAGACCGAATATTCGCCCTGGAGCCGCAACCCGGAGGTTGCCGTGCTCGATGCCTGCGCGGAACTCGGCATCGGCTTCGTCGCCTTTTCGCCGGTCGGCCGCGGCCTGCTCGCCGGCGGGGTCGGGCCACGGGGCGTGCCCGAGGGGGATATTCGCGGCGCCATGCCGCGTTTCCAGCCGCCCCACCTTGCCCATAATCTGGATCTGGCAACGAAGCTCAAGGGGCTCGCCGACGAAGCGGGCTGCACCATGGCGCAGCTTTGCCTGGCCTGGCTGCTGTCCCGTCGCGATTTCATCGTGCCGATTCCCGGCACGACCAATATGGCCCATCTCGACGAGGATCTGGCGGCCGCCAGGCTGGACCTACCGCGTCCGCTGCTCGACCGCGTCGACAGTCTGTTCGATTTCAGAGCGGTGTCGGGGCCGCGTTACCCGCGGGATGCGCAGGCGCAGATCGATACCGAATTGTGGGAAGGCGAGCCGCTGGCCTGATTCTCGCACCGATTCTCCCCTGATTCCCGATTCTTGCCGCAGCAGGAACGGGATTCGGATGGAGAAGCGTGGGACCCGGCGCCCGATCCGGTTCCGGAAACGCATTTTTATTACAAGTGCGTGAAATCTCCGAAATGCCCGGAAGGCCGGGCTTTTCACGCGATCGGCAGGGGCCACATTCTCAACTTTCGGAGGGGAAATTCAAAAAGGGCGGAATTTCGCGGTTGACCGAATCAAATGCCCCGCCTAGAGGGCTTTTCACCGGACGGGGCGCTGCCAAACGGAAGCGCTCGGGACGGTCGCCCACATAGACGGACACTGGTCCTCCAGACAAGAGTTTGGGGAACACTGGTTGTCCGGTTTTGATGTCGGGTTGGCTCTTTGACATTGTGATTTAGATGAAGGGACATGTGGGCGGCGGCCCTGGGTTCTTACGGCTTTCAGGCGTAAGGTACTCGGTAAAATTTAGGCCGTTCCTATATGTCTCGATATATTCCACTAG
>NZ_NOIW01000019.1:0-79254 GCF_002708645.1 Sphingobium sp. IP1 | reverse complement strand
GCCCCGCCCCCATCAGCATGGTGCCGGCCAGAATGAGTGCGCGACGGCGCAGGACAGACGAATAGTTCATGATGCGTATCCCCCGAATGATGTTGAATTCGGAGGGGCAGTTAGAACGTCTGCATGCAGTCGCAGTTACATATGTATCTCAGTTCGATGACAGGATCAGCGGCAATATGACAGCGGTGAGACACGGATATCGCCCCGACGCAGCCTTTGCCAGTTCGGCGGGATATGGCATAAAGGACGCTATGGCGACGGCTGCAAATTCGGAAAAAACCTCGGAAATCGGCGCAATGGAGCGGCTTATCGAGGCAGTTCTCGACCTATGGGAACGTGATGGCGCGAGCGACACATCGGCCCGTGCGATCAGTCGCCTGGCCCAAACCCCGGTGTCCGGAATCTACCATCACTTCGGATCACTGGAACAGTTGTTTCTATCCAGCCACGAGCAGGCCCAGCGCGAGTCGGAACGCTGGTGCGCGGCGCGGCTGGCGGAACTGGAGGGGGTCGCGCCCCTGCCGCGTGACGCCTTCGCGCCCTTGCTCGCAGCCCTGATCGACCAATGGTGCGAGGAGGAACGCCGCCTGGCCTTCGCCTGGCGCGAATGCCAGCTGATCGCCGCGCGTGACGATCGCTATGGCGCGATCGCCCAACGCTGGACGACCATGTGGCGCAATTTCTGGGAAGAGGTCTGCACTCGCTGTGGCCATCCGGGCCGAGGCGCCTTCACCGCCTATCTGTTCGACGGTGAGGCCACGCTGCATCTGATGCGCTGGCGCCGGCCGGTCGACCGCGCGGGACTGGAAGAGTTGTGTGCCGGCTGGAACGACTGGCTGTGCGGTCGGCCGGCGCGCGATGGCGACTGGCGCCTCTATGCGCGGGCGCAGGCCGATCTGGCGCTGCCCGAACAGATCATTACCGGCGGAACGATGGAACAGGTTGCCGAAGCGGCCGCCGACGTGCTGGCACGGGACGGCATGGGCGCCCTCACGCATCGCGCCGTCGCCGCGCAGGCCGGCCTGACCCTGGGCGTCGTCTCCTATAATTTCCGGTCGAGCGCCGAACTGGTCCGCGCCGCGTTCGAGATGATCTATCGCCGGGTGGTGGGCAGCCGGGGCATCGCCCCTGCCGATCCGGTCGCCCTGTCGGAGGAAGAGGTGATGGCCCGCTATCGCAGGCCCTTCCCGGCCAATGACCGGACATTGTCGGCCCTGGACGAACTGATGCTCGCTGCTGCACGCGATAGCGCGCTTGCCAGCTTTGCGCCGCAACTGCGCTATCGGCGCGGTCGCACCAGCGGCGGGATGTTGCAGGCCCTGCTGGGACGCGAGATTTCGGGTCTGGAGGCCGCGCTCTTTTCCGGCTTCGCTTCAGGTCATCGCAAGGCCTGCTTCGGCTTTTCCGCCGACGAAGCAGCCGACCGGAGCGGCATCCTCATCACCCAATTGCGGGAAATGTTGCGCCCCCCTTCTGCCGCTGGATGAGTTCAACCGGACAGGGCACCGGCGCGCGCCGCCAATATATCTTCCAGATGGTTGACCGGATCACCGGCCACCACCCCGCCCTCGACCGGCATGGCGATGCCGGTGATCTGGCGCGCGCGGTCGCTGGCCAGGAACAGCGCCGCCTGCGCCACGTCATCCGGCACCCCGCGCCGCTTCAAGGGCTGGTTGGAGAGATAGACCGCGTCGATCGCGGCATCGACCCGCGCCGCCCGGTCCGCCTCTGCCCCCTGCGCGCTGAAGGAGGACAGGCTGGTGCGGATATGGCCGGGGACCAGGCAGTTCACGCGGATGCCATGCTGCGCGAGGTCAATCGCCACCGACTTGGAGAATTGGATCAGCCCCGCCTTGGACGCGCGATAGCTCATCATCGCCTGTCCCGCGAGCAGGCCGGCGATCGAGGCATTGTTGAGGATGACGCCGCCGCCATGATCCTTCATGTGCCGGGCCGCCGCCTGCGTCCCCAGCATCGGGCCGAGCAGGTTGACCGCCATCACCCGGTCGAAATCGGCCAGGCTGTCATCCAGGAAATGCGGGAAGGGCGCGCAGCTGATCCCGGCATTGTTGAACAATATGTGCAGCCCGCCAAAGGCATCGACCGCGCGCGCGACCATCGCCTGCACCTGCGCCCGGTCGGCGACATCGACCGCCATGAACAGCGCCGATGGCCCGAGCGCGGCGGCCAGCGCGGTGCCGGCCGTCCCATCGCGGTCGGCGATCAGCACTTTGGCACCTTCCGCCACGAACAGCTCCACCGTGGCCCGGCCGATGCCGCCTGCGCCGCCGGTGACGATGGCGACCTTACCCGCCAGTTCCCCTGCCATGCCGCTCAGCCCCGCCGGGTGAAGCGGATCGGCAGCCGCTCGATCGACTGGGTCGCGACCGTGGGCAGATAGCGTATCTCCTCTGGCGAAATCGCGAGCTGGATATCGCCGATGCGGCGGACGATCTCGCGCGCGGCGACCTTGATCTCCATCCGCGCGAGCGCGAGGCCGATGCAGCGATGCACCCCGCCGCCAAAGGACAGGTGCCGGCCGATATTGGGCCGGTCGAGGTCGAAGCGGCGCGGATCGGGGAACACATCCTCCTGATCATTGGCCGAGGCATACATGAGCAGCAGATGCGCGCCCGCCGGCAGCGTCTTGCCGCCCAGTTCCACCTCGCGCG
This sequence comes from Sphingobium sp. IP1, assembly GCF_002708645.1. Lineage (NCBI taxonomy): Bacteria > Pseudomonadati > Pseudomonadota > Alphaproteobacteria > Sphingomonadales > Sphingobiaceae > Sphingobium > Sphingobium sp. IP1. Next base: position 76,582 of record NZ_NOIW01000019.1, on the reverse strand, counting down.
TGGTCATGCGCGACAGGCCGCGCACCGGCGGCTCGATCCGCAGCAATTCCTCGACGAAACGGTTCATCAGCCGATCGTCATCCACCGACGCCTGCAGCAAGGTCGCAATCTCCGGCCGGGTCGCAAGGATGTAGAAGAGATTGCCGAGCGCCGTCGCTGTCGTCTCATTGCCGGCGATCAGCAGCGCCCGGATCAGCGACACCGCCTCGGCAAAGGTCAGCGCTTGGCCCTCGGCATCACGGGCATGGACCAGATCGGAAATCATGTCCTCGCGCGGGTCGGCCTCGCGCTCGCGCATCTTGGCGATCAGATAATGTTGCAGGTCGCAAATCTCGCGCGCATGGCCCAGCATCTGTTCCCGATCCTGCATCCGGCCGATCTGGGCCGTCACCGCGATCGACCAGCGCGCGATGCGGTCCTTCATGGCCCAGTCGAGCCCCAGTTGCTCGCAGATGATCCGCACCGTCAGCGGCACCGCGAAATCCTGCACCGCGTCCGCCTCGCCCCGGTCGGCGACGCTGTCGATCAGGTCGGTCACGACCCTGGTGATCCGCGGTTCCAGTTCCTTGACGCGATGGGCGCTGAACGCCTTTTCCATCAGCTTGCGGATGCGGGTGTGGTATGGCGGATCGGACATGATCGCGTCGGGGAAATAGCCGCCGCCCTCGCGCTCCAATATCTGCTGGAACTCCTGCTGGAAGCCCTTGGCCTGCTGCGTGTGATAGCCCTTGTTCACCGAATAGGTGATCGGATCCTGCTGGATCGTGGCGATATCCTCGTAGCGAGACACCAGATACATGCCGAGCTTCTCGTCCCAATGGACCGGGTCGAGCGACCGCATCGCCGCATAATAAGCGCGCGGCCGGGCCGAGATGATCGGATCGGTCATCGACGCCGTGTCGAGGAGGCTGCGCGCTTCGGGCGCCAGGGTGTCTTGCGTCATTGCTGCGCCACCACGACGCGCAGGCCGTCGAGCGCCTGGCTCAGGCGGATCTGACAGGCGAGGCGGCTGGTGTCGCCGGCAACGTCGGACACCATGTCGAGCATCGCATATTCGACATCGTCGGGTGCGCCGGTGCGATCGACCCAGGCCGGGTCGACATGGACCAAGCATGTCGCGCAGGAACAGGCGCCGCCGCAATCGGCCGCGATGCCGTCGATCCCGTTCGCCTTGGCCAGTTCCATCAGCGACAGGTCCCCCTCCCCGGCGACCGCCTGCTCCACGCCATGCACATCCACAAAGGTGACCCGCACCATCGACATCCTTCTCCTCATGAAGGGGCAGGATGGCGGACGCGGGCCGGGGCGGAAAGGCATGGCGCCGCGCAGCCGCTTGACTGGCGCGGCAGGCCGGGCGGCGGCGAGAGGACATGCCAAGTGCGCGTGCAGTCATTGGGTCAGGAAAGGGCGCGGCCTAGTCTTCACAGCAGAAGAGGATGCCATTCGTGCCGACGACGCTCATCGCCAACGCCACCATCTGGGACGCCACCGGCGCGCCTGCCTTTGCCGGCGACCTGCTGATTGAAGGCAACCGCATCCTTGCGGTCGGGCCGGATGCCAGTGCCGGCCGCGCGCCGGCCGATCAGGTCATCGACGGCAGCGGCAAGACGCTGATGCCGGGCCTCACCGAAGGCCATGCCCATATCTCCTTCGGCGACGCCGCCTCGACCGAGGATCTGATCGCGCCTTCGCCCGAAGCGCACACGCTCATCACCGCGCGCATGGCCGGGCGCCTGATCGATCAGGGCTTCACCAGCTGCTATGGCGCGTCGGCCGCCAAGCTGAAGCTGGACGTGGCGGTGCGCGATGCCGTCGATGCCGGCCATATCCCCGGCCCGCGCATCCGCGCCGGATCGACCGAGATCACGGTCACCGGCGGCATGGGCGACGAGAGCAAGCTGCACAATCCGCGCATCGGCATTTCCTGTGTCGTCGATGGGCCGGAGGAGATGCGCCGCGCGGTGCGCCTGGCGATCCGCGAGGGCTGCGACAATATCAAGCTCGATGTGTCGGGCGACCCCTTCTATCCCGGCAGCCCGTCCCATGTGACGCCGATGAGCTTCGCGGAAGTGCAGATGGCGGTCGACACCGCCCATGCCTTCGGTCGCAAGGTCAATGCGCATAGCCGGTCGATAGAAGGCAGCAAATATTGCGTCCGCGCCGGGGTCGATGGCCTGTTCCATGTCGAATATGCCGACAGCGAACTGCTCGACATGCTGGAGGAAGCGAAGGACCGGATCGTCATCGCGCCCTCGATCGGGCTGTTCCACGCGATGATCCATCATGGCGAACCCTGGATCAGCCGGGCCGCCTGCGACGCGATGGGCATAGCCGCGCTGATCGAGGCATCGGTCGAGACCCACAGCGCATTGCGCAAGCGCGGCATCCGCCATCTGATCGGCGGCGATTATGGCCTGGCCTGGAATCCGCAGGGTACCAATGCCCGCGATATCCGGCTGATGATCGACTATTATGACTATGACGCCGCCGGCGCGCTGATCTGCGCCACGCGAAACGGCGGGCAGGCGATGCGCGACCAGGGCGATCTGGGCACGCTGGTCCCCGGCGCGCTGGCTGACATGCTGCTGGTGGATGGCGATCCGCTGGCCGACGTCACCATCCTCGAAGACAAGAACCGGCTGGCCATGGTGATGAAGGACGGCGCGATCCACAGCATCGCGCCCGGCCTGATCGACTGTGCCACGCCCGCCCAACGGAGAGTTGCATGAACATGGAAAGCGGCCCGATGGCGGCGGGCGATGCCCGCTGCCCGGCGATCAGCACGCAGGACATCATCGCCCGCGACAAGGTCGCCGCACCCGGCTGGGTGCGCAGCGAATCCTATGCGTTTCTGGGCAGCGAAGACATTTCCACCGATCGTTATATCGACCCCGATTTTGCCCGGCGCGAGATGGAAAGCCTGTGGACGCGCAGCTGGCAATTCGCCTGCCGCGAGGAGCATATACCAGAAATCGGCGACTATCAGGTCTATGACATCGGCCGCCACAGCTTCATCATCACCCGCGTCGCGACGGACGAGATCCGCGCCTATTACAATGCCTGCCTGCATCGCGGCACCAAGCTGCGCGCGTCGGGATCGGCCGGCTGTGCCAGCGAGTTCAAATGCAGCTTCCATGGCTGGAGCGGGAACGTCGACGGTTCCAGCAAGAGCATCACCTGCCCCTGGGACTTCCCCCATGTCGACCCGGCCAACAACAGCTTGCCGCAGGTCCGCGTGCAGACGCTGGGCGGGTTCGTGTGGATCAACATGGACCCCGACGCGCCCAGCCTGGAGGCGTATCTGGGTGCCGAGGCGCTGGCCCATATCCAGGCTTGGAAGCTGGAGGATCGCTATATCCACCTCCATGTCCAGAAGAGCTTTCCGGCCAACTGGAAGCTGACGATCGAGGCTTCATGGAGGCCTATCATGTGATCGAGACCCATCCGCAGGTCGCCCCGTCCAACGCCGACGCGAACAGCCAATATGATGTCTATGGCGATCATGTGAACCGCTTCATCTCGTGCCTCGGCGTCGCCTCGCCGCATCTGGAGGGGCGCTTTTCCGAGCAGGATATTCTCGACCAGTTCACGGTCGGCGACGCATCGGTGCTGAGCGAAGATCGGCCGCAAGTGGGCGATGGCACTGCGCGCCAGGCGATGGCCGACCTGTTCCGCACCATGTTCGGCGCGGCCACCGGCAGCGACCTGAGCGCCACATCCGACAGCGAGATGCTCGACTGTTTCTCCTACACCCTCTTCCCCAACACCTATCTCTTCCCCGGCGTGTCACTGCCGATGGTCTATCGCTTCCGCCCGGACCCGAAGGATCATCGCCGCTGCATCTATGAGGTGTTCTTCCTGCGCCCGGTGCCCAGCGATGGCCCGCGCCCGGAACCCGCCGAGCCGATCCTGCTGACGGACGAACAAAGCTTCTGCGAGGCGCCGGGCATGGATGCCCGCTTCGGCAAAATTCTCGATCAGGATACCGATAATCTGTTCCTGCAACAGGAGGGGATAGAGGCGAGCGCCAAGCGCGGCCTGACGCTGGGCAATTATCAGGAAATCCGCATCCGCCATTTCGAGCAGGCGGTCGACCGCTATGTCGCCATGCCGCCGCTGCGGCCCGGACGCTGAGGCAGGCCCATGTCCTTTCCCCTCAACGCGCAACTGGCCGCCAAGCGCCCGCCCCTGCCGACCGCAACGGCGATCGATCCGGTCACCGCCAGCATCATTCGCGGCGCGCTGGAAACCGTCTGCTATGAGGCGACGACCCATCTCGGCCGCGCCGCCTCCTCGCCGATCATCAACCAGTCGAACGAGCGCAACGCGGCCATCGTCGATGCCCATGGCCGGCTGGCCATGGGGTCGATCGGCACGCCGCACCTGACCTTCGTGTCGCAACTCACGGTCCGCTATGGGCTGATGCAGCAGCACGCCTATGACTGGGGGCCTGGCGACGTCTTCGTCGGCAACGATCCCGATTATGGCGGCGGCCATCTGCCCGACTATAATGTCTATGCGCCGGTCTATGATGCGGCCGGCGAACTGGTGCTGGTCCAGGCGCTGCAGGCGCATCAGGGCGATACCGGCGGCAAGGATCCGGGCGGCTTCACCCTCGACGCCACCGACATCTTCACCGAAGGCCTGGCCATCCCCTGCCTGAAGCTGGTCCATCGCGGCGAGAAGCGGCGCGACGCCATCCACCTGCTCGAACGCAATAACCGCTTCCCCAGCTTCGCCGGCGATCTCGCCGCCATGATCGGCGCGGTCGAGAAGGCAACCGTCTCGATCCGCGCGATCCTCGACAAATGGGGCGCCGACATGGTGCGGGCGGCGGTCAATCATGCGATCGACCAGTCGGAACGGCAGATGCGCGCCACCGTCTCCGGCTGGCGCGACGGCCGCTATGACGCGACCGTCCATATCGATCATGACACGATGGGGACCAGGGATATCCGCGTCCAGGTCGGCTGCACCGTCGCCGGCGACCAGTTGACCATCGACCTCACAGGCACCGACGATCGGCAGGATCTGGTCGGCGTGTGGAACACCTTTGCCAATTCGCGCGGCTATATCATGACCCAGATCGCCGCCAGCATCGATCCCGACATCGTCAAGAATGAAGGGCTGTTCAACGCGGTCGAGATCATCCTGCCCGAAGGCTGCATCGCCCACCCCGCGCCCAACCGCCCGGCGGCGCTCGGCTCCTTCCACCCGGCCTGCGAGATTACCGAGGCAGTGTGCGTCGCCCTGTCGCAGGTCGCGCCGGACCGGTCCGCGCCCCAGGTATACAAGATCGGCATGCCCAATGCGGTAATCGGCTTCGACGCGGGCGGCCAGATGTGGATGGACCAGGGCGTCGATTGCCGGTCGATGGACGTGTCGGCGGTGCAGGGCATCGACGGCTGGGGCAGTTGCCCGGTCTCGCTCGGCAATCTGCTGCTGTCGCAGGCGGAGGATGGCGAGGCACGCTTCCCGGTCATCAACATCAGCCGCGAACTGGTCACCGACAGCGGCGGCGCGGGCCAGTGGCGTGGTATGCCGGGTAGCCGCAACGTGAAACGGATATTGGAACCGGCAATGGCGATGGCCTGGATGGTCAGCCATGATCATCCGATCAGCGGCCTCGCCGGTGGCGCCGACGGCACCCCCTATCTCAACCATTTTCAGGTCGGGACGCCCGATGAATATCGGGTCGAGCTGACGGCACGGGCGCAGCTGCCGGCGGGGGCCGTCATTGCCTATCAGCATGGCGGCGGCGCGGGTTTCGGCCCGGCGCTGCGCCGCGACCCGCAGGCAGTGTGCGAGGATGTGCTGGACGAACTGGTGAGCATCGCCGCCGCCCGCGACCTGTATGGCGTGGTGCTGACCGGCAGCCTGGAGGATTACAGCCTGGCGGTGGACCATGCCGCCACGGCAGCATTGCGCGGGGAGCGGATCGCGGCATGAGCTATCGCGTCGGCATCGACATTGGCGGCACCTTCACCGACTTCGCCCTGCTGAAGGATGGGCCAGAGAACCGGCAGGTCATCCTGCACAAGAATCTGAGCACCCCACAGGATCGCTCGATCGGCGTGCTGGAGGGGCTGGAGACGCTGGCCGGCAAGGAGGGGCTGTCGCTGGGCGACTTCCTTGCCCGCTGCGAGGCGATCGTCCACGGCACCACGGTTGCCGACAATATATTGATCGAGATGGACGGTGCTGTCACCGGCCTCATCACCACCCAGGGCTTTCGCGACGAGATGGAATATCGGCGCGGCTACAAGGAAAGCATCTGGGACGTGCGGCTGGAGCCGCCGATCCCGATCGTGCCGCGCCGCCGCCGACTGACCGTGCCCGAACGGGTGCTGGCCGATGGCAACGTGCATGAAGAACTGGACGAGGCGGCGGTGCGTGAAGCCTGCACCAGGCTGCGCAAGCAGGGGGTCGAATCCGTCGCGATCGGCCTGATCTTCGCCCATGTGAATGGCGATCATGAGGATCGGGTGGCGCAGATCGTGGCGGAGGAAATGCCCGGCATCCCCGTCTCGCTCGGCCACCGCCTCCTGTCGCGCGCGCCGGAATATGACCGGATCAGCACGACCGTGGTGAACGCCTATGTCGCGCCGCGCGTGAATGCCTATCTCGAACGGCTGGTCAGTCGGCTCGCCGACGCCGGCTATGCAAAGCAATTGATGGTGATGCAGGCGTCCGGCGGGGTTATGACCCGCGCCTATATCGCAGCCGCGCCGATCCGCCTGCTCGCTTCCGGTCCCGCCGGCGGCGTCATCGCGTCGGCGCGCGCCGGCGGCGCCAAGGGGTATCGCAACCTGCTGTGCGTCGACATGGGCGGCACCAGTTACGACATGTCGGTGGTGCGGGATGGCGCCGCCCCGGCCGAGGCGGGATGGAACATGCATCACCGCTATCTGGTCGGCGTGCCGATGGTGCAGGTGGAAACGCTGGGCGCGGGCGGCGGATCAATCTGCCATGTCGACAAGGGGGAACTGAAGGTCGGCCCTGCCTCCGCCGGCGCGGCGCCGGGTCCGATCTGCTATGGCCGGGGCGGGCTGCGGCCGACCGTGACCGACGCGCTGCTGATGCTGGGCATCCTCTCCACCGGCGAGGGCTTTGCCGGCGGCAGCTTCCGCCTGCGCGACGAGGGCGTGGCGGAGGCCTTCGCGGCATTGGGCGCGGAGCTGGGCTATGATGCGCAGCAGGCGGCGTTCGATTGCTGGCGGCTGGTCAACGCCAATATGACCCAGGCGGTGCGGCGCACGACGGCGGCCAAGGGCATGGACCCGGCCGACATGGTGATGCTGGCCTATGGCGGCAACGGCCCGGCCTTCGCCGCGATCCAGGCGCAGGATCTGGGGATCGGCCAGGTGCTGGTGCCCCGCGCCTCCCCCACTTTCTCGGCGCTCGGCACGCTGGTCGCCCATCCCGCGATCGACGAGGAACGATCGTGCAGCGCGCGCGCCGATGCGCTGGATCTCGACCGGCTGCGCGGCCTGTGGGCCGATCTTGCCGCCGATGCCGCCGCGCATTTCGGCGAGGCGGGCTTTGCCGCCGATACAGTGCAGGCGCGCTGGCGGGTGGCGATGCGCTATGCCGGGCAGAATTGGGCACTGACCTTCGACCTGCATGAAGGCCGGGGGCTGGATGATCTGGGCTTCGTCGACGACACCCTGTCGGCCCGCGCCATCACCGCCTTCAACGCGCGCCACCTGGCCGAATATGGCCATGTCCGCGAGGGCGAGGTGCCGGAAATCACCGGCGTGCGCCTGACCGCCCAGGTCGAAACGCCGATGCCGCCCGCTGGCGGCGGCTTCACCGCGCCGGTGGTGGAGCCGGCGCCCCATGGCCATCGCCGCGCCAATCTGGGCGATGGCTTTGCCGATGTCGCGATCCACAAGGGGCCGGACCTGATCCCCGGCGCCCGTGTCACCGGCCCGGCGATCATCGAGGAGCTGTTCACCACCATCGCCGTCTATCCCGGCTGGCAGGCCCGGGTCGATGATGTCGGCGATTATCTGCTGGTGCGCCAGTCGTGACGGCGCTGGCCGGGCTGATGATCGTGGAGACGGCGGAGCGGGTGGCGGGCGAATTTGCCGGCCGGCTGCTCGCCGATTTCGGCGCGGAAGTGATCAAGGTCGAGGCGCCCGGCGGTGCCCCGACCCGCGCCATGGGGCCATTTCATGACGGACGGAGCACGCTGTTCCGCTATCTCAACAGCAACAAGAAATCGGTGCTGCTCGATCTGGATGCGCCGCAGGACCGCGCGCTGATCGACCGGCTGCTGGCGCGCGCCGATGCGCTGATCGACGATCATGGGCCGGACTGGGCGACGCAACACGGACTGGCGCTGGGGAGCCAGCCCGATATCGTCCATTGCGTCATCACCCCCTTTGGCCAGAACGCCCCGCCCCATTGGCAGGTCGCGCGCCCGATCAACGTCATGAATGCCGGCGGCTGGGCCTGGCACACGCCCAGCGAGAGCGCGCCCGACCGGCCGCCGCTGATGGGCGCGGGCCGGTTCATGAGCGATTATGAGGCGGGGCTGGAGGCCGCGCTCTGCACCGCCGCGTCGCTGCTGCGCAAGCGGCGCACCGGTAGCGGACAGGCGATCGACATCAGCGAAGTCGCGGTCCAGCTGTCGCGGGCTGACTGCGTGCTCGGCCGGATGCTGGCGGGGGATGCGGAGCCGGGGCCGGAGCGCACCCGCTATGACATGGGCGGGCCGGGCGCCGCCTTCGCCTGCGCCGATGGCCATGTCTATCTGCTGATGACGACGCGCGCGCACTGGCGCGGGCTGTGTGCGCTGATGGGCGATCCCGAATGGGCCGCGGCCTTCCCGGAGGACTGGCTGGAATATCATTGCACGCCCGATCGGGTCGCCGATTTTCGCCGTCATTTCCGCGTCTGGATCGCGACCCAAGCCAAGGATGTCGTGGCGCAGGCGGCACAGCAGGCGGGCGTGCCGCTGGTGCAGGTCAACAGCGCCGCCGACCTGATCGACCATGTCCAATATCGGCATCGCGGCTTCTTCCAGTCGCTGGGCGGTGCGCTGCACCCGACCGTACCCTATCGCATGAGCGCCTCGCCGGTGCAGCTGCACAGTCCGGCCCCCGCGGCGGGCGCCGATCAGGCGATGCTGGCATGAACCGGGGCGGACCGCTGGCCGGTGTCCGTGTGCTGGAGATCGCCAAGGTCTGGGCCGGTCCCTATGCCGGCAAGCTGCTCGCCTTCCTCGGCGCGGAGGTCATCAAGGTCGAAAGCCGCGCCAATCTGGACGAGATGCGCGCCTATGGCGGGGTCGATATCGACAGCGCCCCCTATTTCCGCAGCATCAACCAGGAGGTGCTGAGCGTCCAGCTCGACATGAAATCGGATGAGGGCATGGCCCATCTGCGCGCGATGATCGCCGCGTCCGATGTGCTGATCGACAATCTGCGGCCCGGCGCGATGGAACGATCGGGCCTGGGCTATGAGGATGTCCGCGCGATCCGCCCCGACATCATCCAGCTGTCGATCAAAATGTATGGCAGTGACGGGCCGCTCGGCTACCAGACCGGCTATGCCCCCTGTTTCGCGGCGCTGGGCGGGCTCAATGCACTCGTCGGCCATGTGGGCGAGACACCGGCGGGGATGAATATCCGCTATGGCGATTCGACCGTCGGCACCGCCGCCGCGCTGGCGATTGTCGCCGCACTTCACCATCGCGAGACGAGCGGCGAGGGCCAGTTTATCGACCTGTCTGCGGTCGAGACGCTGTCGATGATGGTCGGTGACAGCCTGTTCGCCTATGGCCTGACCGGCGAACTGCCGCAGGCGACGGGCAATGCCCATGCCGACATGGCGCCTCATGGCTGCTATCCTTGCGCTAACGGGCAATGGATCAGTCTCGCCATCGCCGACGATCGGGAATGGACGGCCTTCTGTGCCACCATCGATGCGCAGGCGCTGGCCGCCGATCCCCGCTTCGCCGATGCGGCCGCCCGCATCGCCAACCGGAACGCGCTTGATGCAGCGCTCGCCGGGCTCAGTCCCGAATGGGATGCCGAGGCGATGGCGCAGGCGCTGCTTCTGGCGGGCGTGCCGGCCTTTCGCAGCCAGTCCTCGCTCGACCTGATCGGGAGCGAGGCGCTCTGGGCACTGGGCGCCTATCGCATGGTCAGCGACGCCAAAGGCGAAGCCCGGCCGGTCATCGGGCCGGGCTGGCGCATGACACCGGACGAGGCCAGCATCACCCGCGGCGCGCCGTTGCTGGGCGAGCATAACCATCTGGTCTATGGCGAGATATTGGGATTGCGTGACAGCGAAATTGACGACCTGATCGCCCGTCGCGTCATTTGGTAATCAGCCGCTCTTGCAAGTTGATCCGCAGCCATTAGATTTTTGCGAACGATTCGCAAAAAGGAAAGAAAATGGCGCAGCCCAATGTCTATCAGGTGTCGGACTGGAACGGATCGAGCGGCGAACGCTGGGTCACGCACCGGCAGCGGCTCGACGCCATGCTCGCGCCCTTCGGCGATGCGGCGATGGCAGCGGCCGCCGCCCGGCCAGGCGAGCGCGTGCTGGACGTGGGATGCGGCGCAGGCACCAGCAGCATCGCCCTTGCCCGCCAGGTCGGCGCGACCGGTGAAGTGCTGGGCCTCGACATTTCGGGGCCGCTGATCGCGCTCGCCCAATCGCAGCAGCCCGCCGACCTTCCGATCCGCTACGCGCTGGCCGATGCCGGCAGCGCGACATTGACCACCCACGGATTCAATCTGCTCTTCTCGCGCTTCGGCGTGATGTTCTTCGACGATCCGGTGGCCAGTTTCGCGCATATGCGGCGCTGGCTGCGGCCGGGCGGACGGATCGCCTTCGTCTGCTGGCGGGCGGCGGCAGACAATGACTGGGTGCGCCTGCCGATGGGCGCGATCCGCGACATCGTGCCGCCGCTGGCGCCGCCCGATCCCGAAGCGCCCGGCCCCTTCTCCTTTGGCGATCCGGCACGGGTGACGCGCATTCTGAGCGACGCCGGCTTTGCCGCAATCGACCTCGCCCCGATCGATGGCGTCATCCCCTTTGGCCAGGGCGCCGATCGCGAGGCGGCGCTGGACGATGCGCTCGCCATGGCGTTCGAGGTCGGCCCGCTTTCCCGCGCACTGGCCGATCAGCCTGCCGATGTACGGGATCGCGCCGCCCAGGCGGTGCGCCAGGCCTTTGCCGCGCGGCCCGGCGAGACGGCGATCCTGATCGACGGCGCCGCCTGGATCGTGACCGCCATCAATCCGGGCTAGAGTAGCCGCACCGGCCGGGATATAGGCGCGCCATGACCGAGCATCCCGCCTATCGCCAGATCGGCCTCATCGGCACCGGCCGGGTCGCGCGCGCGCTGGGGCTGGCGCTGGCCCCGCACAGCGCTGCGCCGATCCTGGTGCAGGGCCGCAACCCGGATCATGCCGCCGCTACGGTCGAGGCGATCGGCCATGCGCGGGCCGTTGCCCTGTCATCTTCGCTGTCATCCAATTGCGACCTGATCCTGCTGGCGGTGGCCGACGACGCCCTGCCAGCGGTGATCGCAGACCTGGCTACCACGCCCTTGTCCGCCACCATCTGCCATGTCAGCGGGCGCAGCGGCGCGGCGCTGCTCGATCCGCTGCGGGCGCGGGGCGCGACCACCGCCGCCGTCCATCCCGCCATGACCTTCACCGGCGATCCGGCCGCCGAAGTCGCGCGGATGCAGGGCGCCCGTTTCGCCATCACCGGCGCCGACGCGCCGGCCATCGCGGCGGCGCGCAGGCTGGTCGCGCTGCTCGGCGGCGTGGCGGTCGAGGTCGCGGAGGCGCATCGCGCCCTCTATCATGCAGCCCTCTGCCATGCGGCCAATCATCTGGTGACGCTGATCGCCGGTGCCGCCGACGCGCTGGTGGCAGCCGGCGTCACCGAACCCGGCGCGCTACTGGCGCCGCTGGTCCGGGCCGCACTCGACAACAGCCTGGATCGCGGGATCCATGCTCTGTCCGGCCCGCTGCTGCGCGGCGACCGACAGACGATCGGCAATCATCTGACAGCGCTGCGCGCGCATGCGCCCGAGCTGCTGCCGGCCTATCGCGCCATGGCGCTGGCGACGCTCGACGCGCTGGACCGGGACGAGGCTGCGCTGCGCGCCGATCTTGGAGCGCTGGCCGATTAGATTGAATCGGCCTGCGCTCCAATTGTCTTTTGTTTTTCGCATTTTGCGAGCCATCGGCTGTTCCAGCCGATTTCAGAACGCTCTAGCCGATAAAGCGACTGTTGATCATCCGGGTGGTCGACCAGCCGCCATCCACCGCGATCACCTGGCCATTGATATATTCGCCTTTGTCGGAACAGAGGAAGGCGACGACATGGGCGATATCCTCCGGCGCGCAATCGCGGTAGAAGGGGGTCAGTCCCTGGTTGATCCGCTGGAAGGCAGGATAGTCCCAGGCGGCGTCGGTCATCGGCGTGCGCACCACGGTCGGCGCGACGATGTTCGATCTTATGCCCTGTTCGCCATATTGCGCCGCCATCGTCTGGGTGAGGCCGGTCAGCCCCGCCTTCACCGCGCAATAGATGCCGCCATCCATCCCGCCCATGATGCCGAAGGTCGACCCGATGGTGACGATCGCCGACCCCATGCCCATATGCGGCAACACGGCCCGGCACAGGCGGAATGGCGCACGCAGCGACAGGCCGATCACTTCGTCCAGCATGGCGTCGCTGGTGTCATGCACCGGCGCCCAGACCCCCGCGCCGGCATTGTTGACCAGATGATCGACCCGCCCGAACCGGGCCGTTGCCTCCGCCACGATCCTGCCGGGCGCATCCTCATCGCCAATGTCCGCCGCGGCGAAGGCAAAGGCGGCGTCCTGCGGCAGCGCGGCTGCGAGCGCGGCGAGCTTGTCCGCGCTGCGGCCGGTGCCCAGCACGGCCACGCCATCGGCGCACAGGGCGCGCACGATCGCCGCGCCAATGCCGCCGGCCGCGCCGGTGACGATCGCGACCTTCTGTTCCGTCATGCCGTCATCCTCTGCTGCTCGTTCGCCCGCGCCGCAATGTCGCCCGCCGCGACAAAGCCGAAGGTCAGCGCCGGACCGATCGTCGCGCCGGCGCCGGGATAGCAGTCGCCAAAGGGACTCGCCGCGCAATTGCCCGCCGCATAGAGATGCGGGATCGGCCGGCCGCCGCCATCCAGCACCCGCGCCTGCGCGTCGCAGCGCAGCCCGCCCTTGGTGCCCAGATCGCCATTGTCGATCGGCACCGCATAGAAGGGCGCGGTATCGATCGGCCCCAGATTGGGATTGGGGGTGACGCCGGGATCGCCGAAGAAGCGATCATAGATATTGCCGCCCCGGCCAAATTCGGGATCGACGCCGGTCTGCGCATAGCCGTTCATCACCTGCACGGTTTCGCTCAATGCCGGCGGCGCGATGCCGATCTTGCGCGCCAGTTCCTCGATCGATCCGGCGCGGAAGACATAATGGTCCCACCAATGGCCGGGAATGCGATGATCGGGCGTATGGACCGTGGGCATCAGCCCGCCGGCGCTGAACTTTGCCCGGAACTTGGAATCGAAGATCAGCCAGCAGGGCATGTTGGCGCCGGTCTTTAGCTGATCCGCCACCATCGCCTGGCCGAACCGGTCATAGCCGGTCGCCTCATTAACGAAGCGCAGCCCCAGCCGGTTGACGCACACGCTCCAGGGCCGGCCGACATCGAAAGCGGCCTGGTGGATTTCGTGGAAATTGGCGGCGCCCGGCGCCGGCAGGGTCATGGTCGGTATCCACCAGCCCTGATCGGTATGGGCGAGCGATGCGCCGATCGCTTCCGCCGCAATCAGTGCGTCGCCGCGATTGCCTTCCTCCGGGGTCGAACTGTGACGGGCGAGACCGGGCACCGGATAGAAACGATCGCGCAGCGCCTGATTCCATTCAAAGCCGCCGGCCGCCAGCACCACGCCGTGGCGTGCGGCGATCTGCTGCACCTGCCCGAAGCGGCGGACGGTGACGCCCGACACGCGGCCGTCAGCGCCGAGCGTCAGCCCCTCCAGCGCGGTTTCCAGCCGCAGTTCGACCCCGCGCGCGAACAGTTGCTGGTAGAGCGCGCCCATCAGCCCCGCCCCCTGGGTGAAGCGCCGGTCCCGCGCCGACAGCCGCCGCGTGCCGATGTCGAGCCAGTAGCGCGCGATCATCTTCGCCGCGGTCCAGCGCCAGCCGCGCTGCTGCATCATCAGGGCGAAGGTCTGGCTGAGATCCATCGCATAGCGGCGGAACAGCGTGAACCGGCTATATTGCGCCCGCATCAGCGGATAGCGATCATCCCCCAATTGCCGCCCGTCAAAGGTGGGGCAGATGATGGAACGATCCGCCCGCGCGCCCGGTGCTTCGGGAAAATAATCGGGCCAGGCCGCCGCCATCACCGGCACGCCGCTGTCCTTCAGGAAGCGCAGCATTTCCGGCGCGCGATCGACATAGGCGGCGAGCCTTTCCGTATCGACCGATACGCCGATGACGCTGCGCAGATAGCGCAACGCCTCGGCCGCGCTGTCGCCCTGATCGCCATCCAGCCCATGACCTGGCACCCACATCACCCCGCCCGAAGTGGCCGACGTGCCGCCAAATTGATGCGCCTTCTCCACGATCAGGACGGACAGGCCGAGATCCGCGCCCCGCAAGGCTGCCATGGCGCCGGCCGCGCCCGATCCGACGACGATGATATCGAAGCTTTCCATCATCAGAAGCTCGGCACCGCTTCGAGATGCGATCCGGGCGGGAAGCAGAAATATTCGAGATAATGACCCAGATCCGCCCGCGCATCGAAATAGGCATAGGTGCCGCCCATCGTGTCCCAGGCGATCGGCATCGCCCAGCGGGCTTTGGCCGCCGCGACCGCCGCGTCGAAGGCGGAGCGATCGCCGAAATGCCGGCCCTGATGATGATAATGGAGGCCAAAGCTCTTCGCCGGAAGGCCCCATTGATAGACCGCAATGTCGCCCGACAGGGGCTGGATGATCTCGAACTGCAGTTCATCCCTGGTCGCCAGCGCGAAATGGGCGACCGCCTGCCGGTCCTGCCCGGTGTCGAACAGCGCGTCGGGCATTTCCATATAATGGCCGATGCCGTGCAGCGCGGCGATCTCGTCCATCGCCCGGCGCCAGTCGGTGGTCACATAGGCATGCTGATAATAGTCCCGGCGCACGGATCGCCCTTTCCCGCTCTGTTCTGCTGCCAGCCACTATCGAAGCCGGGGCAGCGAAGCGGAATGACCCGAGCGGCAGCGCCGCTTGCACCGGCACGCGCATCAGGTTGCGGGCAATTGCCGTGCCCGCCGGCCCATGATGAATGGGGCCATGACCATGCTGACCTTCACCGCTGTCGCCCATGTCGACGATGTACCACCGGGCACCACCAGGGCCGTCGATGTCGACGGCGAGAGCATCCTCCTGTGCCATAGCAATGGCCGGCTGTTCGCGGTCGCCAATCGCTGCTCCCATGCCGACGAGCCGCTCGCCTGCGGCCGGGTGCGCGCGGGCTGGATCGCCTGCCCGGTCCATGGCGCGCGCTTCGACCTGGAAACCGGCCGCGCCATGAACCCGCCGGCGAAGGCACCGATCAGGGTCTATGAATTGCGGATTGTGGACGGCCGGATCGAGATCGCCCGCTAGTCCCTGCGCGGCTGCATCAGGGCCAGGAAATCCGCCAGCGCCAGCCGCGCATCGAGCTGGGTGAAGAGGCGGATCGACCGGCCGGGGATTTCCGCGCCATAGCGGGAATCGTCCAGCAGGCGCCGGCCGGCGATGATCGAGGAGGCACTGCTCTCCGCAGACACGGACGTCAGCAACACCATCGGACTGTCGCCCAGGGTGATGGCGCCGCCCAGCTGAACGAAGGGCGGCAGGTCGGCATAGCGGCTATAGAGCCATGCGGTCGTCGCCGACATCGGCCGCAAGGTCGCCGTCATTTCCGCCACCGACATCTGCAACTGGCGATAGGCGCCGGCGGGAATTTGCCAGATCGGCATGCGGCTCCATTCGATCACGGCACGCGCCGCTTCCAGATCGGTGGACAGATTATATTCGCTGCCGCCCTGCGGATAATCAGCGCCGCCGATCCACACCAGGGTCATGCGATCGGCGATCGCCGGCTCCAGCTGCAGCGCCTGGGCGAGATTGGTGAGCGGCCCGCCGCAGGTGAAGAAGAGCGGCAGCGGATCGTCCCGCATCGCCTCCGCCACGATCGCCCGTGCCGCCGCCGACGCCTGTGCCCCGGCGATGCCGAACTGCTCGCTGCCCGCGATCACCGGGCAGAGGTTCGCCAGACCCATGATCTTCATCAGGTCGATCGCCGCCTCTTTGCCCGCCGCGGCGGTCGCGCCGGCCGGCTGGCCGCCTAGCGCCGCCAGCTTCGCGTCGAGCGCCGATGTCGTGACCAGCACCGGCCGGGCCGCCTTCGTCGCCAGTTGATGCGCGAGCGCGATCAGGCCGTCGGGATCGCCGGCGAAATCATTGTCGATGATGATCCGTGCCTTGGGCGACTGCCGGATCACCGGCAGGGCGGATCGGGCGGCCGTGCCGATCATCAGGCTGGCGCCCGCTGCGATGAACCCGCGCCGATCGATCCTTGTCCGCATGCCTCTCCCCTGTCTGGGCCGAGGGCTGGCATGGGGCGGCCAAAGGGTCAAATAGCGATTTTCGGGGTGCCCATAGGCCCGAGCTATGGATGGCCGAGCCGCGCCACCGCGACCGCGCGAATGTCGGCGGCCTTGGCCTTTTCATTGCCGGTCAGGGCGAAATCGGCCTCGTCCAGCAGCAGCACCCGACGCGGCACCTTGAAACTGGCCATGCGCGCCTTGAGATGGGCGATCAGGTCGCTTTCCGTCACCCGCGCGCCATCGACCGGGACGATGCAGGCGACCACCATCTCGCCCAGCAGGTCGTCGGGCACGCCGACCGTCTGGCTGCGCTTGACGCCGGGGAAGGTGGCGATCGCCGCGTCCACTTCCTCCGGCGCGACATTGGCGCCCCCGGTCTTGATCATGTCGGTCAGGCGCCCTTCCCAGAAGAAGCGCCCCTGTTCGTCCACCCGACCACCGTCGCCGGTGCGGTAATAGCCTTCCGCGTCGAAACACTCCTCTGGCGCCTTGCCCAGATAGGCGGTCATCAGGGTCGGCCCCTTGATGCACATTTCGCCATGCTGGCCGACCGGCAGGATCGCGCGGGTCAGCGGATCGACGATCTTGAGGCTGTTGCCGGGCAGCGGCGCGCCGGCGCTGCCGCCATACTCCGCGTCAGACGTATCCGCATCGAACGCAGTGCAGATTGTCATCGTCTCGGTCGTGCCGAAGGCCATGGGCGTGGTCCAGTCGGTGTCGACCGTGGGATGCTCGCCGATCCGTTCGCCCTTGGTCACATATTTGAGGCTGGAAAGGTCGGCGCTGGCCCAATTGTCCGCCGCCTGTACCCGCGCCCATTGGTGCGGCCGGCCGGTGAGGAAGGTCACCCCCTCCTGCTCGATCACGTCCAGCGCCGCGGCGGCGGCGAACACCGGTTGCAGTACCGCCGTCCCGCCGGTCGACAACGCAGTGCCGATCACCAGGCTGATATTGCCCGACCAGAACAGGCCATTGCCGGTCCAGCTCACCACCGGTTCGCGCATCGCGAAGACGCGCGGCCAGCGCCACCACTGGATGCAGAAGGCGCGCTGGGCATGGACGATACCCTTGGGCAGGCTGGTCGTGCCGGACGAAAAGAAGATGCCGCCATGGTCGGATGGGGAGACGGTGGCGGCGCGCTGCGCCACCTGCGCATCGGGCACCGCCGCGCCGCTGGCCAAGAATGCATCCCAGCCTTCATAGCCCGGCGGTGCCGGATCGGTATCGGTCACGCTGTCGAGTTGGATCAGCCGATGGAGAAACGGCCCCTTGTCGATGCCGGCCAGCATGGCGGCAAAATCCTTCTTCATCACCCGCGTGTCGAAGAGGAGGATGCCGATCGCCGAGGCGTGGACCAGATGCTCCAGTTCCTCCGCGCTCGAAAAGCTGCTGAGCGCCACGGTGACGCCACCGGCCATCGCGATGCCGAAGACGCTGGCCAGATATTCCGGCCGGTTCGCCATCAGCACGCCGACCCGGCCATCCTTGCCGAGGCCGGCCGCGATCAGCGCCCTGGCCACCGCCACGGACCGTGCATGGAGTTCGTCATAGCTCCAGCAGATCCGCCGATCCGCGATCCGCATGATGACCGCGTCGCGCGCGCCATGCCGGGCACACACCGCATCCAGATAGGCCGGGATGGTCTGCGCGCCCTGTCCCGGCTCATCCGCCAGCGGCGTCCCATGGACCAGCGAAAGTGCCGCGCTCAATAGGGCAACTCCACCTGCGCGGTGCCCTTCAATATCTCCTCGCCATCCTGCGTGGTCATCACCGTGCGGACCTTGACCACCGGCATGCCGAAGGGGGAACGGTCGATCTTTTCCACCACTTCGCCATCGACCCAGGTGACATCGCCCTCGAACGCGGGGGAACGGAACTGGGTCTTGCTGTGCCAGACATAGCCGCCATGGCCGGCCCAATAGGCGACCGTGTCGAGATGCCAGGCATTCATCGACGCCCCATAGCCATAGGCGCCGCCCATGCCGACATTCTCCGCCTTCTCGGCATTGATATGGCCAGATGATGGCCCGTGATAGAGGCCGTCGCCCATCCGCGGGTCGATCTTGCGTGCGTCATGGTCATAGCTCATGTCGGCGCCAAAGCCGGCATCCTCGGTCGCCGGATCATGAATGCCTTCGGGCGCGTTCCACGCCCAAGTCCCCCAGATATTCTGGCGATGGGCGCGGCATTCATTGGCGAAGCTGATCACCGAATGCGGCCCGATCACCCGGCGCGGCAGCCGGTCGCCCACCTTTACATCGCCATAGCCGGGCGAATGGCCGTCGCGGTTGGACAGGATCCAGTCGTGGCGCGCCTTGTGAATCTCCGCCAGCTCCGCCTTGGTCCAGCGCCGGGGGCTGCGCTTCTCCTTGGCATAGACGCCGCGCTTGTTCGCTTCCTCGACCAGATAGCGGATCGCGGTCGCCTGTTCCTTGGCCACCAGCGCGCCATGCTGGTTGCGGTGAATGGTGTCGCCGCGCGCGAACATGGTCGGGCCGGCAAAGCCGGTGTCGGCAATCGAATAGCCATCGAAGCGGCGGCTCTGCACCAGCTTGTCGCCGGGGCGAACGGGCGTGCCGTAAAACCACCATTCCTCGCCGGCGAAGATCAGGTGGGTGCCCGGCACCTTGCCGACGCAGGCGGGGTGGCAGCCATGGCCATAGTCCATCGCCACGGTGAAGCTCTGCGGCGCGACGATGCCGCCGAAGCGCGAGGCGCGCGCAAATTGCTCGTCCCAGTGAATCGGATTGGGATAATCCATCGCCTGCACCCAGCGGCGAATGTCGGTCGCATTGCAGGGGTCCCACATCTCCGCGAAGATCACCGGCTTGCCGATCCACTGGTCGACATCGCTGGTATCCAGCGTCAGCTTGCTGTCCTGCACATCCATATCGGCCATGATGTCCTACTCGATCACTTGCGGCGCGCCGGTGCCGAGATAGTCGGCCAGCACGCGGTGGAAATTGATGATCGCCCGTTCCTCGACCGGGCTGGGCCGCAGCCCGTCGCAGCCGCGCGAGCGCAGGCCGCGCTGCACCGCCCCCATGTTGGAGAAATCCTGGCACAGCACCTTGCGCCAGCTTGCCTCGTCCATGTCGGGCTTGTGGAGATTGGCGGGTCGGGGCTCGGTGCCTTCGGGGAAGCGTTCGAGCGTATAGACCTCGAAGATGCAGCGATTGGGGTCATGGCCGTCGGGCCGTGCGCGGTAGCAGAGCGCAAAGGTCGGGCCGTGGATGATCACCGTATTGGGGAAGATGTGCCAGACATTGCCTGCCGCGGCGAAATGGGCCGGGTCGATGCGCGGCCAGTTCACCCCGCGCCTGGCATCCTCCTCCACCGTGCGGCGCATCAGGTGCATCTGCACCTCGGCGGGCGGCGTCTCTTCGGGCAGTTCCTCGACCAGCAGATTGGCGACCCGCACCATCGTCTCGGTGGTGGTGCCGTTCACCTCCTCCCACAGCTGGTTGAGCGAATCCGCCAGCCCCTGGCGCATGTCCGCCGCGCCGGCCGCTCCGGCGGTCGCGCCGCCCGTGCCCTCGCGCGCCTGCGACCCGAACACGCCATGGATGCCGCGCCCGTCGCTCCAGGTCGGCTTGGGCGAATATTTGGTCAGCTGCGGATGGGTGCCCGCGACATGATAGCCCTCGTTGAACGCCTCGATCGCGACCTTCCAGTTGCACGGAAAATGCAGCCACTGGCGCCAGCGATAGCGCATCTTCTCCAGCTCGAACGGGTCGAGCATCGATGCCGCCGGCTCCAGATAGTCACGCAGCGGCGGCGCGTCCGGGTCCATGCAGACGAACACCCAGCCGCCCCATGTGTCGACGCGCACGTCGCGCAGGCGCAGGTCATCGGCCTTCAGGCAGTCGCTCCAGGCATCCTTGCGGACCACGCCGACATTGTTGCCGTCCAGATCCCAGCTCCAGGCATGGAAGGGGCAGACCAGCCGCTTCGCATTGCCGCACCCTTCGGTCAGTTGCCGGCCGCGATGGCGGCAGACGTTGAAATAGGCGGCGATCCGGTCGGGCGCGGCGCGCACGACGATGATCGAGTCATCGACAATGTCATAGGTGACATAGTCGCCGATTTCGGGGATTTCCTCTTCCCGACAGGCAACCTGCCAGACTTTGGGCCATAGTTTCGCGGCCTCGGCATCGGCATAGGATTGCGAGACATAGGCGGTGTTGCCGATCAGGACCGGCGGTTGGGTGATGTTGCCCTGCATGGTCATGTATCCCTGCCGCTCAATGCAGCGCAACCGGCGGCGGCGCAGCCTCCGCGCGATAGTCGCTGGGGTTGCGGGCATAGACGCGCTTGAACATGCGGCTGAAATGGGCCGGGCTCTTGAAGCCGACGGCATAGGCGATCTCGCTGATCGAGATGCTTGCCGCGTCCGATCGCGCCATCCAGGCTCGCGCCTGTTCCAGCCGGCGCTGCCAGATCAGGTCGGAAAAGCTGGTGCCATTCTGCTTGAGCAGGGTGGTGAGATAGCGCGGCGAAATGCCGCAGCCCTTGGCCGTCATCGCGGCGGACAGGCCCGGATCGGACAGATGGACCTCGACGAAGCGGCGCACATCGGCAAAGCGCTTCTCCGCGACGGAGGGGCGCGGCGGCACCGCGCGCACATCATGGCGCAGCCCCTGGCCGATCACCGCCAGCGCCGCCTCCACCAATGTCCGCGTGGTTTCCTCCGCCACATCCGCGTCGCGCTGAAACAGGCCGACCAGGATGCCATCGGCGATCCCCAGTTCCGCCCGCTGCATCGGCAGCAATATGCCCGCCCCGGCATCGCAATCGACGAAGCCGCGCAGCACATGGGTCGGCACCGTTACATGCAGCACCTCATGCACGCCCTGCACATCGGGCTGGCATTCGATCAGGAAGGGCGCGGTCGAGCGCGTCATCAGGAAATCGCCATATTGGGCGGCGCGGCTGCCAAGCTGGTTGGAAAAGACCAGCCGGCCGCGCTTCACGAACCACAGGACGGTAAGGTCGGTGCCATCCTCGCGGATATGCTGGCGGGTGCGGCGGAAGAAGAGGCGGGTGGCCGATCGCAGCAGGATCGCGGCACTGGGCCCGGCGGGCTTGCGCCGTGCCTCCACGTCGATGATGGAGCCTTCCTCCATCCAATAGTCGCCGCGATAATATTCCTGCTCGCGCTCGCCGCGAAACAGCTGCTGGCATTCGCGATAATTGCCCCGGTCGAGGCTGAAGAGCGTCTCGATCATCGCATCCGCGCCTTTCAACGTTGCGCCCGACCGGCGCGGCTCAGCCGCCATTCCGGGGGGTAGTTGAGGTCGTTATTCTTGACGGTATGGGCGATGCCCTGGTCGAAGCCGCCAGCGCCCAGATCGATGTCGGTCGGCCGGTCGCTCTTCATCAGTGGCAGCATGCCTTCCAGCCAGCCGGTGAGCAGGCTGCCCATATATTCGCCGCGATATTGCTTATAGGCCTCGATGAAGGTCTTTTGCGCCACCACCACGTCGAGCGGCCGGGTGCGGGCGCAGGCATCGGCATATTTGTCGGTCTCCGCCTCCAGCGCGTCGCGCGGCACGACGCTGTTGACGAAATTGCAGTCCATCATCTCGGCGGCGGTGAAGGGCCGGCCGGTGAACAGCATTTCGGAAAAACGGCGAATGCCGACCATTTCCAGCCATTGCCACATGCGCGGCCCCCAGCCGGCATAGCGGAAGGAGGGATGGCCAAAGAGCGCATCGTCGGACGAGACGATCAGGTCGGCATCGGCGCACTGGTAGAAATGCCAGCCATAGCAATAGCCCTTGGCCTCGACGATGCTGATCTTCTTGAATTCCTGCAGCGGCCGGTTGCCGGCATAGCCCTTGGCATAATGGTCGGTCAGGCCATGGAGAAAGCGATAGGAACCGTGCGGCGGATAGCGCACATCGGGATCGTCAATCTCCAGGTCGGGCAGGAAGTCATCCTCCGCGCCGGGATGCAGATACATGTCGCCATGTTCGTTGATATCGCCGCCCGATCCCAGATCCTGGCCGGCGCCGCGGATCACCAGCACCTTCACGTCATCGTCGATATTCGCCTTGTGGACGATCTCGCCGAACAGCAGGCGCATGCCGATCGTGGTCGTGTTCGCCTTGCCCGGCCGGTCGAAGGTGACGGTCGCGATCTTGCGCGCCCGGTCCTTCCCATAATGCACGAACTGCGCCGCCTCGCGCTTGAGCGCTGCCGCGCTTGCCCTGGCCATGCCGCACTCTCCCATCTCTCTTATGCCCGGCAGGCTGGCATGGGGCGGCGATGGCGTATTGGCATTAGGCGCAGCTTTATCGATATGATACGCAGCAAAGCGACGACGAGGCAGACAGGCGCGCGATGGAGGAGCAGGATTTTTTCTTCGGGCTGGAAGGCCCGCTGGAGGCGGTGCCGGCCGCCGGCCAGATGCGCGCGGCCAATCTGCGCGGCTTTTCCGACTATGTCCGCGCGCGCGGCGGGGCGCCGCGCCGCATTCTGGCCCAGCATGGCCTCGACCCGATGGTGCTGGCCGATCCCGACAGCCATATCGCCTGCCAGCAGGTGGCGGCAATGTTCGAATATTGCAGCCTGCTGTTCGACGATCCGCTGTTCGGCCTGCACCTTGCCGCCACCCAGGATGCCGACATTTTCGGCAGCGTCACCGCCGTCTGCCGCGCCGCGCCGGACCTGCGCGCCGCGATCGCCAGCCTGATCCGCTACCTGCCGGTCGCCCATTCGCCCGAGGCGCAGCTGGAACTGGTGGACGATGGCGGCATGGCCGAACTGCGCTGGGTGGTCGGCGCCGATCTCGGCTTCAACGACCAGGCCAATTATCAGGCGATGATGCTGATCCTGCTGCTGTTGCGGACCGTCAGCGGCCAGCGCTTCCGTGCCGCCTGGGTGCAATTTTCCGCCTCCCCCAGCCCGCGCGAACTGATCGAGATAGAGGCCCTGCTGGGCACGACTGTCCGCCCGCGCGCGCCGGGCAGCGCCATCGGCTTTTCCGCCGCCTTGCTCGACCTGCCGATCGCGACGGCCAATCGGCTGACCTATCGGCTGGTCGGCGGCTATCTGGGCCGGCTGCGCCTGTTCAACCATGCCGACATGGCGGAACGGGCGCGATCCTATGTGCGCGGCGCGCTGCCGGCAGGGACATGTGCGATCGAGCGCTGCGCCGACCGGATGGGCCTGTCGGTGCGGACGCTGCAAAGCCGGCTGGCCGCCCATGGCCTGCATTTCAGCGATCTGGTCGAGGAACAGCGCGAACAGCTCGCCCGCATCTATCTGCGCCAGACGCCGATGCCGATCGACGAGGTGGCGGAGCGGCTGGGCTATGCCGAACAGACCAGCTTCGGCCGTGCCTTCAAACGCTGGACCGGGCAGACGCCACGGCAATTCCGACAAGGCTAGCGCAGCAGGCGCACCCAGGCATCGGACAGCGCGTCGAGACCGAAATGATCGATCCGGTCGCCGGGACGGATCGCGGTGGCAAGATCCAGTTGCCGTGCCAGCGCATCGGCCATCGCCGCCGTATCGGCCGGGTCCACCAGCAGGCCGCACCGTCCATCATCGAGCAGGTCGGCTGCATTGCCCGCGCTGCGCGACGCAACGATCGGCACATCCACGGCCATCGCCTCCAGCAACACATTGGGCGATCCTTCCCACCAGCTGGGCAGGATGAAGGCATCGGCATGGGCCAGCCAGGGAAAGACATTGTCGACCGTGCCGGGCAGGTCGATATGCGCGGCCACGCCCAACGCCGCCGCCTGCGCGCGCAGGCTGTCGCAGGCCCGGTCGCGACTTTCGCCTAGGATGATGAGGCGCGCCGGCCTTTGCCCCCGCAGGATCGCGAAGGCGGCAAGCAGGGTGGCGAAATTCTTCTGCGGTGCCAGCCGGCCGATCGCCAGGATCACCGGCGGCGAGCGCCCCATCCAGCGATGCGGCACCGGCCCGTCCGCCAGGAAGCGGGCGGCATCGGCGTCGATGCCATTGGGGATCACCGCCACCTTGCCCGCCCGCGCCGCGCCGGCAAAAGCAGGCGTATCCGCCAAGGTCGGCGACACCAGCACCAGATGATCGGCGTCGCGCGCCAGCAGCCGCGCCATCGCGGTGCGGCTGAGGCGCCCGAGCCCACCTGATGGCGCCCCCGCCGCATTGCGCATGATGTCGTTGCTGATGCGATAGATGCGCCGCACGTCGCGCAGCCCCTGGCTCGCCGCCCAGGCGGTGCCATGGCCATGATTGCCCGCCGAAATCAGCGTCGCCCGCCCCCGCGATCGCAAATGCCGCCGCAGCGCCGCGATCGCCTGCACCTTTTCACGCGCGCGCGACGGATTTGGCCCGGCCAGCAGCGCGTGATGCGGCACGCCGGTCACGCCCTCGCCGCCCGGCAGCGCCGTCACCAGTTCGACCGCCAGACCGCGCGCCGCCAGTTCGGCGGCCAGGATACGGACATTGCGCACCACGCCGGTCGCGGCCAGCGCATGGACATAGAGGATGATCACGCCCGGCGCGGGTCGCGCTCGATCGCGCCGGCCGCCTGCCAGCGCTGCGGCGGCAGATGGCGCAGATGATGGCAGTAAAGCGCGCCCAGCCGGCTGTCGGCCAGCCCCCGGCCGCTCACCAGTTGCATGATGTCGGTGCCGGGGTTCCAGTTGCCCTCGACCAGCACGGGGCCGTCCGGCGTCAGGCCAATATCCCAGCCGATCACGGTAAAGCCCGATCGGAAAGCGAGATGCGCCCGCAGCGCCAGCGCCACGGCGGCATCCAGATCGGGCACCGGCCGGCCGCTGATAAGTGCGCCGGTCAGCGGATGCCGGTCACAGCGGATCGGCGCGCCATCCGGTCCCGCCTGCCACACCGGCCCGCAATGCCCATCGGCATCGACCGACAGCACCAGATTGCCGGCGTTGAAATTATCCACAGGGCGCCCGCCGCCGGCCGACAGGCGCAGCGCCAGCGCGCAGGCCTCGGGCGTGCCAACCTCGTCCAGGCAGGTGACCACGCGCAAGGTCGGCAGCGCGCCCGGCGACATGTCCGCCAGCGCGTCATGGGTGGCCAGGCAGCGCTGGATCACCCCGCCGGCCGCCCAGAGCGCCAGCAGGCGCGTGCGCAGCGTATCGTCGGCGATCGGCCCTTCCGCGCCTTCCCAGCGTCCGCCCTTCTTCTCGAAACGCACCACGCCCTGCCCCTTGGAGCAGTAACTGGGCTTGGCGATGATGACGCTCTGGCCGTGCAGCCAACTGGCGATATCTCTCGTCTCCAGCGCGAAGCTGTCGGGCAGCGGCAGGCCGGCGGCAGCGGCATGGCGGGCGAAAAGCTGCTTGTTTTTGAGCGGATTGGCCTCGGCCGGGAAAGCGCCGGGATTGAGCAGCCGATGCAGCCCCTTGCGATCGCGCATGCTGAGCCCCTGCGCCCGCACCGCATCGCACAGCAGGCGCCGTTCCGATGCCGCCCAGCCACTGCGCCCGCTCGCCGCGATCAGCCGCGCAACCGTTCGCCGGCCCAGCGGCCAGTGGCGACGCAATCCGTCATGATAGGCCGCCAGCAGGACATTGCCGTCGGCCGGGGGCAACGCGCGCAACGTGAACAAGGATCAGGCCGCCTCGACCCGCGCCAGCCGCCGCTCCAGCAATTCGCTTGCCACGCCATGGCTGCGCGCATTGTCGACGTCGATCGCGACCGCGCCGTCGCTCAGGATCACCGGCGCGATCACCATGCGGAAGCGGCGGGAGAAGCGCGCAAAGGCCTGGCCCAGCGTGCCGATGCCGAAGCGGAAACGGATCAGGTTAATCAGGCCGAAGGCGCCGATGATCCGCATCGGATGCTTCACGAACTGCCCGCCCGAGCGGAAGGTTTCGGCCGCCGCCAGCGCCTTTGCATCCTTCAGCCAATAGGTGTTACAGTTGGAAAATTCGTCGTCGGCAAAGCGATAGAATTTGCGCTGCCCCTGCGGATGCGCCGCCAGCACCGACGCGCGGCGCGTGAAGGCGACGGCGGCGTTCGCCCCCTGCGCGGCGCAGCCGTCCAGCATCTCGGCCAGGGCATCGGGCGTCAGCAGCACATTGTCGGCGGTGGTGATGAGCAACGGGAAGCGGGCGCCATCGGCCGCCGCCAGCACGGAATCGACCAGATTGGGCCGGGCCGGAATCGCGACCAGACGCCCCGTATTCCGCAGCCCGCGCAGTTGCGGCAGGGCGTCGAGCACCGCCACATCCTCGATCGCGACCCGGATTTCGCCGATGCGCGGGCTGGCCGCCAGCGCCTCGATCACATGGACCAGCATCGGCTGGCCGACCACCGGGACCAGGCATTTATGGGTGACGCCCGCCGCCTGCGCGAGCGGATCGGTCGCGCCGTCGCGCTTGCCGGCAAGCACCAGCGCCGTTGCCATGCCGGGCATCAGGCCGCCTCCAGCACCGGCATTTCGGTCAGCAGGCCATGGCGGGCCAGGCTGTGCGCGACGATGGTTTCGACCAGGCTCTGATGATCGACGCCGATCGACGCGGCCGAGCGCGAGATCGTCTTCTTCGACCAGAGATTGCAGGACAGGTTCACTTCCATGAACAGCAACTCGCCCGACGCCGGATCATAGCGATACTCGAACCGGCCATAGTCGAACGGCCAGAGTTCGGGCAGCAGGCGGCGGGTCATGTCCTCCAGCCGCGCGCGCAGGTCGCGATCCTCGACCAGGATCAGCGGATCGTCTCCGGCGTCGATCAGGCCGCGCTTCTCCTCATAGCTGCGTTCGCGATGCGGATCGGCCGGCACATATAGCATCGGCGGCAAGATCCAAGGCTGGCCACCGCTGCCGCCGACGACCGGCACGGCCACGTCGAGCAAGGGCGCCCAGGCCTCGACCAGCACATCATGGCCCAGGCCATGGAGATGATCGGCATGCGCATGGGCCTCCGCCCAGCTGTCGACCATCGCGAGGCCCCAGGAGGCCGAGGAGGCGTTGGGCTTCACCACCAGCCGTTCCGCCTGGAATTCCGGGCCGGCCGGCATGGCGCCCCGGCGCAGGATTCGCGCCGGCATGGTCGGCACGCCATGGGCGCGGGCGATCAGCTTGGAAAGATATTTGTCGTCGGACACGCCGCGCACGATCGGGCTTGCGCCCAGGAACGGCACGCCGCGCCAGGACAGCAGGAGCGGCGCCAGCATCTCGCTATTCTGGAAGCCGCCGCGATTGAGCAGGGTGACGACGAAGTCGACATCCGGCTTGTCGAACAGCGCATCATAGCTGTCGGCGACCGCGACATGGAGGCCGATCGCCTCCAGCGTCGATCGCATCTCATGATGATAGACGGCATGATTGCCATCCACGCTGTCGGCCCCGCCGCCCTTGCAGGCATGCTTGGCCAGGAACAGGAGGCGCAGCCGGGCCTTGTCGGCCGGGGAGATGCGCATGCAACGGTCGATCGGGTTCAGCATGGTGCCGCAATAGCGCCCGCCCGTTACGCTGGATTGACGGTGCGATGACGCCGAAGGGACGAAGACGGGTCAGGGCCGTGACGGCTTCATGACCGGGCGATGTCAAACCCGTCGCAGATCAGGACTGGACCATCTGAACCGCCACCGCCTCGGCCACCTTGATGCCGTCGATCGCCGCCGAAAGGATGCCGCCGGCATAGCCCGCGCCCTCGCCCGCCGGGTAGAGGCCGGCAACGTTGAGGCTCTGAAAATCCTTGCCGCGCGTGATGCGGATCGGCGAAGAGGTGCGGGTTTCCACGCCGGTCATCACCGCGTCGGGATCATCATAGCGGGCGATCTGGCGACCAAAGGCGGGCAGCGCCTCATGGAACGCCTCGATCACATAATCGGGCAGGCAGAGCGATAGATCGGTCGGCGTGACCCCCGGCTTGTAGGAGGGCACGACCGATCCCAGCTGGGTCGAAGGTCGACGCGCGAGGAAGTCGCCCACCGTCTGCCCCGGCGCCCAGTAGGAGGAACCGCCCGCGACATAGGCCAGGCTTTCCCAATGGCGCTGCAGTTCGATCCCGGCCAATGGCCCCTCCGGGAAATCGCGCGCCGGATCGATGCCGACGACCAACCCCGAATTGGCGTTGAATTCGGCGCGGCTATACTGGCTCATGCCATTGGTGACGACGCGCCCTTCCTCCGAAGTGGCGGCGACCACCCGGCCACCCGGACACATGCAGAAGCTGTAGACGGTCCGGCCATTGGCGCAATGATGGGCAAGGCTGTAGGCGGCCGCCCCAAGATCGGGATGACCGGCGCAATTGCCATAGCGTGCCTTGTCGACCCAGCCTTGCGGATGCTCGATCCGCACGCCGATCGAGAAGGGCTTGGGCTCGATATGCACGCCCTTGCCGTGCAGCATCTCGAAGGTCGGGCGAGCGCTGTGGCCCACCGCCATCACCACATGATCCGCCTCGATCACGCTGCCGTCGTGCAGGACCAGCCCGCGCAGCTTCTGCGTGCCGTCGCCCTGCCGTTCCAGCACCAGATCGTCGACGCGGTGCTGCCAGCGATATTCGCCGCCCAGCGACTCGATCTGCTTGCGCATCGCTTCGACCATCGAAACCAGGCGGAAAGTGCCGATATGGGGGTGCGCCTCCCACAAGATATCGTCAGGCGCGCCGGCGGCGACGAACTCCTCCAGCACCTTGCGGCCCAGGAAGCGGGGATCCTTCACCCGGCAATAGAGCTTGCCGTCGGAGAAGGTGCCGGCGCCGCCCTCGCCGAACTGGACGTTGGAATCGGGGTTGAGTTCGGCCCGGCGCCACAGGCCCCAGGTGTCCTTGGTCCGCTCGCGCACCACCTTGCCGCGATCCAGGATGATCGGCTTGAACCCCATCTGCGCCAGGATCAGGCCGGCGAACAGGCCGCACGGCCCCGCCCCGATCACCACCGGGCGCTTGCCCTGCCAGCCGTCGGGCACATGGGCGACGAACTTGTAGCTGGTGTCGGGCGTCGGCCGGACATCATGGTCGTTGGCAAAACGCTCCAGCACTGCCGCCTCGTCGGCCACGTCGATATCGAGCGTATAGACCAGCTGGATCGCGCTGCGGCGACGCGCATCATTGCCGCGCCGCACGACGCTGTGGCCAAGCAATTGCTGCGGCTCCAGCCCCAGGCGTTCGCAGATGGCGACGGGCATCGCCTCGGCCGGATGGTCGAGGGGCAGTTTCAAACCGGAAAGACGGATCATGGCGCCGCCCATAGTCGCAAATCGCCCGAAATGCTATTCCCGCAGGCCGTGGCACGGCCGATCGTCCTGCGCATCTTCTGACCTTGACGTAAACGTAAACCCGTCATAGTCTTTGCTCATGAACACGCGCACCAGCATTGCCGGCATCGAGCTTCCCGATGACCGTGACCAGCAGAGCTACAGCATCACCGACCTCAGCGAGGAGTTCGGCGTCACCGCCCGTGCCCTGCGCTTCTATGAGGATGAAGGACTGATCGCACCGGAGCGCCAGGGCCTGGCCCGCGTCTATTCGCGCCGCGACCGCGCCCGCCTTGCCTGGATCCTGCGCGGCAAGCGCGTGGGCTTCAGCCTCAACGATATTCGCGAGATGATCGACCTCTATGACGCCGACGAGGGTCATGAGGAACAGCGCCGCGTGACGATCGACAAGTGTCGCGCGCGCATCGACCTTCTGACCCGCCAGAAGGACGATATCGATGCCGCCATCGCCGAACTGGCGAGCTTCATCGGAACGATCGAGAAATAAGCCGGAGCCGCATCGTCGGCTCCCCCGCAGCAGAACAAAAACGCCTGGAGAAGATTCATGCCCAGCTACAACGCCCCTGTCCGCGACACCCGTTTCGTGCTCGACCATGTCGTCGGGCTGGAGCGCTACGCCAATCTGCCCGGTTTCGAGAATGCGACCCCCGATCTGGTCGAGGCGATCCTGACCGAAGGCGGCAAGATCGCGTCGGAAGTGCTGTTCCCGATCAACGCCGTGGGCGACAAGGAAGGTTGCACCCGTCATGCCGACGGCAGCGTCACCACGCCGACCGGTTTCAAGGCGGCCTATGACCAGTTTGTCGAAGGCGGCTGGACCACGCTGCACGCGCCGACCGAATTTGGCGGCCAGGGCCTGCCCAATGTCGTCGCCACCGCCGTCACCGAATATGTGCTGTCGGCCAACCAAGCGTTCGAAATGTATCATGGCCTGACCGCCGGCGCGATCGCCGCGCTGATCGCCAAGGGGAGCGACGAACAGAAGGCCACCTATCTGCCCAACATGGTGTCGGGCGTCTGGACCGGCACGATGAACCTGACCGAGCCGCATTCCGGCACTGACCTCGGCCTCATCAAGACCAAGGCCGTGCCGAACGGGGATGGCAGCTTCGCGATCAGCGGCACCAAGATCTTCATCTCGGCCGGCGAACATGACCTGGCGGAGAATATCATCCACCTCGTCCTCGCCAAGACGCCGGGCGCGCCCGACAGCAGCAAGGGCATCTCGCTGTTCGTCGTGCCCAAGTTCATCGTCAATGAAGACGGCTCGCTGGGCGACCGCAATGCCGTGTCCTGCGGCTCGCTCGAACACAAGATGGGCATCCACGGCAACGCCACCTGTGTCATGAACTATGACGGCGCCAAGGGCTGGCTGGTCGGCGAGGAGAATAAGGGCCTGGCTGCCATGTTCATCATGATGAATGCCGCGCGCCTGGGCGTCGGCCTGCAGGGGCTGGGCCAGGGCGAGATCGCGTTCCAGAACGCCGTCCATTATGCCAAGGACCGTCGCCAGGGCCGCGCGCTCACCGGCCCCAAGGAGCCGGAAGAAAAGGCCGACACGCTGTTCGTCCACCCCGATGTCCGCCGCATGCTGATGGAAGGCAAGGCGCTGACCGAGGGCCTGCGCGCGCTGATCCTGTGGGGGGCGCTGCAGCATGACCTGTCGCACAGCGCCGCGACCGAGGAAGAGCGCCAGGCGGCCGACGATCTGCTGCAGCTGCTGACCCCGGTGATCAAGGGCTATGGCACCGACAAGGGGTTCGACGTTGCGGTGTCGAGCCAGCAGGTGTTCGGCGGCCATGGCTATATCTGGGAAAATGGCGTCGAGCAGTATGTTCGCGACGCCCGCATCGCCCAGATCTACGAAGGCACCAATGGCGTGCAGGCGATGGACCTGGTCGGCCGCAAGCTGCCGATGAATGGCGGTCGCGCGCTCCAGGCCTTCCTCAAGATCCTGGCCACCGAAATCGCCGAGGCCAAGACCAACGAGAAGCTGGCGAGCTTCGCCGATGCGCTCGAAAAGGCCAAGGGCCAGCTCGAAGCGGCGACCATGTGGCTGATGCAGAACGCGATGAAGAACCCCGACAATGCCGGGGCTGGCGCGCATCATTACATGCACATCCTGGGCATCGTCGCCACCGGCCTGATGTGGCTGCGCATGGCGAAGGCGGCCACCGGCCTGCTCGACGCGGGCGAGGGCGATGCCGGCTTCCTGGAAGCCAAGCTGGTCACCGCGCGCTTCTTCGCCGAACGCATCATGCCCGACGCCGGTTCGCTCCGCCGCAAGATCGAGGGCGGCGCCGACACGCTGATGGCGCTCGACCCGGACATGTTCCTGGCAGCCTAATCAGCCTTAATCCCGCCCTGCCGCGCTTTCGGGCCGGGAGGGCGGGCATTCGCCGATGCGGCGGCCGTTGAGCAGATAGCGGTCCTCGGTTTGAAAACGCCCGGTGTCGGTGTTGGCGAGCATCAACCCTTCAATCCGCTCGGCCGTCAACTGCGCGCTCAATCGCATATCGATCGTGCCATAACGTGAAGGACAGGAGCGGGTGACACTCAGCCGCCCCTCCTCCACCTCCATGCGCGCCATCATGCAGCCCTGGTGTCCCTCGCGCTCGAAATGATCGTCGACAAATTGCCGCAATGTCTCCGCATCACTGCGGCTGAGGCATAGCTGATAGCGATAGCCCGGTGGCGGCGGCGGCGGCGCCCGTGACGGGCGGGGGCCAGTCGTTGGAAGACCCCGCGTCTGGCTGAACATCCGCCCCTTCTCGATCTCCCACAGACCCGGCCTGATCCGGTAGCGCGATCCGGTGACGAGGATGTCCGCATCCCGCTCGGCCGGCGGCAGGCTGATCTGCGGACCGGGCAGCGCGACCGAAGCGACCGGTTGTCGCGCCTGCTCCAGCGCAGCGGGACGAACGAGGACCACATTCTCCGCCTCCATATCCGCATCGACCAACGCCGCGATCCGGTCGCTGACGCAGGCCTGCGCCTCGCGCCGTCGGCCATGACCATCGGCTACGCACTGGCGCACGAACTCGCACATCGCCTGATCGACCCGATCCTCGCCACTACTGCGCGTGATCGTGCAGCGGACAAGGTCGCGGCCGCGCACATCATAGTCGATGCCCACCTTGCGCAGCTTGGCGGCGGTGACGACGATTGGATCGTCCGCATCGGCCGCGACGAGCAACGAGGACAGAAGCATCAACGCGCCTGTCGCGATCGATCGCATGTCCCGCCTCTCCTGCTCTTTCCTTGGCCAAGGATCACCCGAAGCGCGCCGCCATGCAAGTCCGAACGAAGGCGCAACGATCCGCTCTGGCCCTGCCCCCTTTTCACCGATAGACAGGGATGATGGACAGCCCGCCGCCGGCACAGGATGTGATCCCCCACCGCCCGGTGCGGACGCTGGGGCTGGCCGCCTGCATCGCGCTGGTCATGGGCAATATGATCGGATCGGGCGTGTTCCTGCTGCCCGCTGCACTCGCGCCCTTCGGCTGGGATGCGGTCGCCGCCTGGGTCTTCACCATCGCCGGCTCCTTGATCCTGGCCTTCGTGATCGCCCGGCTGACCGTCGCCATGCCCGACGCCAATGCCGCGCAGATGAGCGCGCGCGCCTATGGCCCGCTGGCCGGCTTTGCGATCGGCTGGATCTACTGGCTGTCGATCATCATCACCAATGTGACGATCGCGGTCGCGGCCACCGCCAACCTGTCCAGCCTGCTGCCGGTGCTGAACCGGCCGGGCATGGGCGCGCTCTGTTCGATCGGCTTCATCTGGCTGACCACCGCGATCAACCTGCGCGGCGCCCATGCCGCCGGCACGGCGCAACTGGTGACGACGATCATCAAGGTTATTCCGATCCTGGTCGTGCTGGTGCTGCTGGCGCTGACGATCGGGCGCGGCACGGCGGAAATCGTGCCCTTCCCGGCCCAGGGCTTTACCGGCAGCGGCATCACGGCAGCAGCGGCACTGACGCTGTGGGCCCTGCTCGGCTTCGAATCCGCCTCGGTCGCGGCCGACAAGGTCAAGGATCCCGCCCGCACCGTGCCGCGCGCAACGATGATCGGCACGGCCGTCACCGGCCTGCTCTATCTGTTCGTCTGTTCCGGCATCGCCCTCACTTTGCCCGGCGCGGAAAGCCAGACCGGGTCGCCCTTCGGCGCCTATGTCACCCATTATTGGTCGGCCGGTCCCGCCAGCCTGATCGCGACCTTCGTGGTTATCAGCTGCCTTGGCGCGCTCAATGGCTGGACCCTGTTGCAGGGCGAGGTGCCGCTGGCGATGGCGCGCGCGGGCGAACTGCCGGCCTGGCTGGCGGGCACGGATGCGCGCGGTACGCCGGTGCGCGGATTGATATTGTCGAGCATCCTTGCCAGCCTGCTGCTGGTCGCCAACAGCCTGCAAGGGCTGGTGGCCTTGTTCACCGCCATGGCGCTGCTCGCGACATCGGCGACGTTGTGGCTCTATGTGGGTTGTGCGCTGGCCGCGCTGCGCTTGCGGATTGCCGTACCCGCCGCAGCGGTCGGCCTCGCCTATGCCTGCTGGACTTTATGGGGCGCGGGTCTCATTCCCAGCGGCGCCAGCTTCCTGCTGATGGCGGGCGGCCTGCCCTTCTACTGGTGGGCGCGGCGCACCAGCGCCACGCCCTGACCAGCCAAGTGGGGAGGATCAATCCCCCCACAATTCCTTGAGCTTGCCGAAGAAGCCGCTCGATTGCGGGCATTCCTCGCCGGTCTCGGTCTCGCGGAAGGCCTCCAGCAGTTCGCGCTGCTTGGCCGTCAGCTTGGTCGGCGTCTCGACATCGACCTGGACGACCAGGTCGCCCTGACCGCGGCCGTTCAGCACCGGCATGCCGGCGCCGCGCTGCTTGATCTGCTTGCCCGACTGGATGCCGCTCGGGATCTTGATCTCATGCCGCTGGCCATCGAGGCCCGGCACTTCGATCATCCCGCCCAGCGCCGCCGTCGTGATGCTGACCGGCACGCGACAGAATAGCGTGGTGCCATCCCGTTCGAAGATGCTGTGCCGCTTCACATGCAGGAAGATGTAGAGGTCGCCCGCCGGCGCGCCACGCGCACCGGCCTCGCCCTCGCCCGACAGGCGAATGCGGGTGCCTTCGTCGACGCCCGCCGGGATATTGACCGACAGCGTCTTGGGCCGATCGACCCGGCCTTCGCCGCGACAGGATTTGCAGGGGCTTTCGATCACCTGGCCCGCGCCATGGCAGCTGGGGCAGGTCCGCTCGACCACGAAGAAGCCCTGCTGTGCCCGCACCTGGCCATGGCCATGGCAGGTGCCGCAGGTCTTGACCCCGGTACCCGGCTGGGCGCCCGAACCTTCGCAGCTGTCGCAGGCGGCCGACACCTCGATCTGGATCTCGGTCTTCTTGCCATGATAGGCTTCGTCCAGCGTGATTTCGAGATCATAGCGCAGGTCCGCGCCACGGCGCTGCTGCTGGCGTCCGCCACCACCGCCGCCAAAGCCGGCCTGGCCAAAGATCGTCTCGAAAATATCGCCAAGGTCGGAGAAACCACCGGCACCGCCGTGGAATCCGCCGCCGCCGCCCTGTTGCTGCTGCTTGAACGCGGCATGACCGAACCGGTCATAGGCCGCCCGCTTCTGCGGATCCTTCAGGCAGTCATAGGCTTCGGAAACGGCCTTGAACTTGGCCTCGCTGTCGGTGCAGCCCCCGGTCTTGTCCGGGTGATATTTCATCGCCAGCTTGCGATAGGCGCTCTTGATCGCGGCCCCGTCGGCTGTGCGTTCTACTTCGAGCAGTTCGTAATAGTCGATTTCGGTCGTCATCTCGCCCTCGGCGCGCACGGTCCCCGGCCTCGCTCCGAACGGATGCACTGGTCAGAAACCAGCATGTCCGCCCGAAGCGAAGTCGAGAAGCGTTTCATGGGGCTTACGCCTTGTTGTCGTCCACTTCGGAGAATTCGGCGTCGACGACGCCGTCATCGGCCTTCGGCGCTTCTGCCTCCGGCGAGGCTGCAGCAGCCTGCTCCTTCTCGTAGATCGCCTGGCCCAGCTTCATCGCGACGGTCGCGAGTTCCTGCGCCTTGGCCTTCATGGCTTCGGCGTCGCCGCCTTCGATCGCCGACTTGGTTTCGGCAATCGCGGCTTCGATTTCGCCCTTCAGCGACGCGTCGACCTTGTCGCCATGTTCGGCCAGCTGTGCCTCGGTCGTGTGGACCAGGCTTTCGGCGTTGTTCTTGGCTTCGGCCGCTTCACGACGCTTCTTGTCCTCTTCGGCGAAGCGCTCGGCATCCTTGACCATCTGGTCGATGTCGGAGTCGCTGAGGCCGCCCGAGGCCTGGATGCGGATCTGCTGTTCCTTGCCGGTGCCCTTGTCCTTGGCGGACACGTTGACCAGGCCGTTGGCGTCGATGTCGAAGGTGACTTCGATCTGCGGCACGCCGCGCGGTGCCGGCGGGATGCCGACCAGGTCGAACTGGCCGAGCAGTTTGTTGTCCGCCGCCATTTCACGCTCGCCCTGGAACACGCGGATGGTCACCGCCTGCTGATTGTCGTCGGCGGTCGAATAGACCTGCGACTTCTTGGCAGGGATGGTGGTGTTGCGGTCGATCATGCGGGTGAACACGCCACCCAGCGTCTCGATGCCGAGGCTCAGCGGGGTCACGTCGAGCAGCAGCACGTCCTTGACGTCGCCCTGCAGCACGCCGGCCTGAATGGCGGCACCCATGGCGACGACTTCGTCCGGGTTCACGCCGGTGTGCGGTTCCTTGCCGAAGAATTCCTTCACGGCTTCGCGCACCTTGGGCATGCGGGTCATGCCGCCGACCAGGACGACTTCGCTGATTTCGCTGGCGGTCACGCCGGCGTCGGCCAGAGCCTTCTTGCAGGGCTCCATCGTGCGCTTGATGAGGTCGGCTACCAGACGCTCCAGATCGGCGCGGGTGATCGTCTTCACCAGATGCTTGGGACCATTCTGGTCCGCGGTGATGAAGGGCAGGTTGACTTCGGTCGACTGGGCCGAGGACAGCTCGATCTTCGCCTTTTCAGCGGCTTCCTTCAGACGCTGGAGGGCCAGCTTGTCCTTGGTGAGGTCGATGCTTTCCGCCTTCTTGAAGTCGGCAGCCAGATATTCGACCAGCTTGGCGTCGAAATCTTCGCCACCCAGGAAAGTGTCGCCGTTGGTCGACTTCACTTCGAACACGCCATCGCCGATCTCCAGGATCGAGATGTCGAAGGTGCCGCCGCCAAGGTCATAGACGGCGATGGTCTTGCCGTCCTGCTTGTCGAGGCCATAAGCGAGCGCGGCCGCGGTCGGCTCGTTGATGATGCGCAGCACTTCGAGGCCCGCGATCTGGCCGGCGTCCTTGGTCGCCTGGCGCTGGGCGTCGTTGAAGTAGGCGGGAACGGTGATGACCGCCTGCGTCACGGTTTCGCCCAGATAGCTCTCGGCGGTTTCCTTCATCTTCTGCAGGATGAAGGCGCTGATCTGCGACGGGCTATATTCCTCGCCACCGGCCTTGACCCAGGCGTCGCCATTCGGGCCCTTCGCGATGTCATAGGGGACGAGTTCCATGTCCTTCTTGGTCATGGGATCGTCGAAGCGGCGGCCGATCAGGCGCTTCACCGCGAAAATCGTGTTGTCCGGATTGGTGACAGCCTGGCGCTTGGCCGGCTGACCGATCAGACGTTCGCCATCCTTGGCGAAGGCGACGATCGACGGCGTGGTGCGCGCACCTTCCGCATTCTCGATCACCTTGGGCTTACCGCCGTCCATCACAGCGATACAGCTGTTGGTGGTGCCAAGGTCGATACCGATAACTTTTGCCATTTGTGTCCTCTTTGAACCCCAAAATAAATTCAGCGGTTGACGGCCCCATACCTCACGTAAGCGCCAAGGCAAGGCCGGTTTGCGCAAGGGATATAGGCGCGCTTTCGCTTGGCACAAGGATCAGGCGCGATTAGTCAGGCATTGACCGGAAACGAGACAGTCACGGAGCCCTGATCCATGCGTGCGCCCCTTGCCCTTATTGCCCTCGCCGCGCCGCTGGCCCTTGCCGGCTGCGGCGACCCCGCGCCCAGCTATGTCGACCAGGCCTGGGTCCGGCTGTCGCCCAACAAGGATACGCCGTCGGCCGGCTATTTCGTCGCGCATGGCGGCGATGCCGGGGTGCAGTTGCGCGGGGTGATGACCGACTATGCACTCAAGGTCGAGATGCATGAGAGCGTCGGCAAGGACGGCATGATGTCGATGCAGCCGATCGAAAGCGTCGATGTGCCGGCCAAGGGCACGGTGGCCTTCGCGCCGGGCGGCAAGCATCTGATGATCTGGGGCGTCAACGATACCGCGATCAGCCGGGGCAAGATGCAGCTTACCTTCCTGATGTCGAACGGCGACCGGTTGCTGGTCGATGCGGTGATCCGCAAGCCCGACGGCAGCGCACCGGCGGCGCCTGCTGCGGGCAATGCGACGGAAGAGCATAAGGCGCATTGACCAGCCGCCCGCTGACATTTGAGGAGGCCGCGCTCGCCCGGACGATGTTCGGCGGCGCGATCGCCTATGACCGGGTGCGGGTCCACAACCGGAAATGGTGGCCCTTCCAGCCGCGCGCGGTGACCATGGCGCCCGACGGCGACCTGTGGTTTCATCCCGAAGGCGGCCTCTTCTGCGACGATTTCTGCGCCAGCCCGCTCAGCCTGCAGGGCCTGTTCATCCATGAGATGACCCATGTCTGGCAGGCGCAGCGGTCGGGCAAATATTGGCTGCCGCTGATGCGCCACCCCTTTTGCCGCTATGACTATGCGATCGAGCCGGGCAAGCCCTTCGCCCGATATGGCATCGAGCAGCAGGCCGAGATCGTCCGCCATGCCTTCATCCTGCGCCAGGGTGGCCGGGTGGACGGCAAGCCGGGGATCGCGGTTTATCAGGCGCTGTTGCCGTTTACCGTGACCTGATCGCTCCCTTCACCCACCATGGCCGCTGCGACAGCCATCAGGAACGACGCTGCGGCTGAGCGAGGCGGTGGAGAAGATATCGGCTTCGGGCAGGCTGTGGCTGTAGGTGAGGACCGCGCTGGTCAGCCGCTCCGTCGCGTCATCATTGGCGTCATGGATCGTCGCCGCGATGATCGCGCCATCGTCGAGCACATCATAGGTGCGCAGATTGCCGTCATCGGCCACCGCGATGCGCGAAACCGGGCCATAGCGACCGCCGGTCTCCCGCCCCAGAAATTCCTTGGCGACCAGCTTGCGGTTGGCGTTGACGCCACAGGCGGCGGCCGCGAGTGACGGCGAAGTTGACACTTCACCAGTGCGCACGTCGAGATGCTGCGCCTCCCCCGTGGCGCAATTGGCGACGATGCGCTCGCGCGGGGTTTCGACCCGGTGACGGTCGCCCTGATGATATTCGGCCGCCCATTCCTTGAGCTGCACTTCCTCGCTGGGCGTCACCACATTCCAGGTACAGACCGCATATGTCGCTTTCGTTGTCCGCGTCAGCGCCAGCACCGCGTCCACATCTTTAGGGGGAGCCGCAGCCGTCAGCAGCAAGGGCAGCAGGATCATCCCCTGACGTCCAACAGGTTTCCGCATCGCCGGCACCTCCTTGATCGATCGGCACCCAAGCTAGAGCCTGATCGCGCGCGCGCAATGGGCAAAGAAAAAGGGCGGACCAGATGGCCCGCCCTCTTCGGATTTCCGGCATGATGCCAGAGGCTTAGTATACGCGCGCCTTCGGCTTGATATACTCGGCCTCGTCGGTCATCGTGTAGTCGTGGACCGGACGATAATCGAGCGTCACCTTGCCGCCCGAACCACCCCAGCCTTCGAACCAGCTGATGGTGTGCTTCATCCAGTTTTCGTCGTCGCGGTTCGGAAAATCCTCATGCGCATGGGCGCCGCGCGATTCCTTGCGGGCCTCGGCGCCTTCCATCGTGCAGATGGCCTGGCTCATGAGATTGTCCAGTTCCAGCGTCTCGATCAGATCGGTGTTCCAGATCAGCGAACGGTCGGCGATCTTGACGTCCTGCAGGCGCTTGTTGACCGCCTGCATCTTGACGACGCCGTCGGCCAGCAATTCGCTGTCGCGGAACACGGCGGCATGCTTCTGCATGGTGCGCTGCATGTCCATGCGGATGTCCGCCGTCGAGGTGGTGCCGTTGGCGTTGCGATAGTGATCGAGGCGCGACAGCGCCAGATCGGCCGCATTGGCCGGCAGCGGCTTGTGCGGGGTGTTGGGCTTGAGATTGTCCTTGAGGAACAGGCCGGTCGCGCGGCCGAACACGACAAGGTCGATCAGCGAGTTGGAGCCCAGGCGGTTCGCGCCATGGACCGACACGCAGGCCGCTTCACCGACCGCGAACAGGCCCGGCACCACGACTTCCGGATCGTCGCCGACCTTGGTCACCACCTGGCCATGATAGTTACAGGGGATGCCGCCCATATTATAATGGACCGTCGGGGTCACCGGCAGCGGCTGGCGGGTCAGGTCGACACCGGCAAAGATCTTGCCGCTTTCGGTGATGCCCGGCAGGCGCTCGGCCAGAACCTTGGGGTCGATATGGTCGAGGTGCAGGAAGATATGATCCTTGTGCTCGCCGACGCCACGGCCCTCGCGCATTTCCATCGCCATCGAGCGCGACACGACGTCACGCGACGCCAGATCCTTGGCCGACGGGGCATAGCGTTCCATGAAACGCTCGCCTTCGGAATTGGTGAGGTAGCCGCCTTCGCCGCGCGCGCCTTCGGTGATCAGCACGCCCGCGCCATAGATGCCGGTCGGGTGGAACTGGACGAACTCCAGATCCTGCAGCGGCAGGCCGGCGCGCAGCACCATGCCGCCGCCGTCGCCGGTGCAGCTATGGGCCGAGGTGGCCGAGAAATAGGCGCGGCCATAGCCACCGGTCGCCAGCACGACGGCATGGCTGCGGAAGCGGTGGATGCTGCCATCTTCCATGCAGATGGCGATGACGCCGCGGCATTCCTTGCCGTTCGGGCCATCTTCCATGATCAGGTCGATGGCGAAATATTCGATATAGAAGTCGGCGTCATACTTCAGGCTCTGCTGATAGAGCGCGTGCAGCATGGCGTGGCCGGTGCGGTCGGCGGCGGCGCAGGTGCGCTGCACCGGCGGGCCGGCGCCCATATTCTGCATGTGGCCGCCGAAGGGACGCTGATAGATGGTGCCGTCCTGGTTGCGGCTGAACGGCACGCCGGCATGTTCCAGCTCGATCACGGCCGCCGGCGCTTCGCGCACCATATATTCGATCGCGTCCTGGTCGCCCAGCCAGTCCGACCCCTTGACGGTGTCGTACATGTGCCAGGTCCAGTGGTCGGGGCTGTTGTTGCCGAGCGAGGCGGCGATGCCGCCTTGCGCCGCCACGGTGTGGCTGCGGGTCGGGAACAGCTTGGTGATGCAGGCGGTCTTGAGACCCGCTTCGGCGCTGCCCATGGTGGCGCGCAGGCCCGAGCCGCCGGCACCCACGACGACGGTGTCGTAGGTATGGTCGATGATCTTGTAGGCTTCGCTCATTACTTGACGACCCCGATGAAGGCGATCTTGGCGATCGCGAAGACGCCCGCGGCAGCGCCGGCATAGGCATAGAAGTTCAGCAGCAGCATCGAGAAGAAGGCCAGGCCCTTGTCGTGGACATAGTCCTCCAGCATGACCTGCATGCCCAGACGCAGATGCATGAAGATGCTGACGACCATCAGCATCAGCGGCACGGCGACCAGCGGATTGTGGATCCAGTTGACCACGCTCTCATAATCGAGGCCGGGCAGCGCGATCAGGCTGAAGAGCAGCCACAGCACCAGCAGCAGATTGCCGATGGCGGTGTAGCGCTGTGCCAGCCAGTGGTGCGCGCCATGCTTGGCCGAGCCAAGACCGCGGACGCGGCCGATTCCGGTTCCGGTACCCATCAGAATTTCCCCAGGCAGATCGCGGCCCAGAAGGCGGCGGTGGCGATCGTCGACAGCACGAAGGTCAGGATCGACCAGGTCTTGCTGGTCTTGAGATCATAGCCCGCGCCCATGTCGAGCACGAAGTGGCGCAGACCCGAGAAGAGGTGCTGGAAGAAGAACCAGGACAGGCCCGCCATGACCAGATAGCCGATCGGCGAGGTCGCGCAGGTGACGAAGGTGGCATAGGCTTCCGGGCCGGTCGCGGCGGCCATCAGCCACCAGATGAGGCCAAGAGCACCAGC
Source organism: Sphingobium sp. IP1 (assembly GCF_002708645.1). Taxonomy (NCBI): domain Bacteria; kingdom Pseudomonadati; phylum Pseudomonadota; class Alphaproteobacteria; order Sphingomonadales; family Sphingobiaceae; genus Sphingobium; species Sphingobium sp. IP1. The sequence goes on along the minus strand of NZ_NOIW01000019.1, from coordinate 34,555 downwards.
GGTGGCCAGGCCATTGCCCGTCACGCGGTGAATGATGGAGACGGCCATTGCCGGCCCCCATTTCCAGATCGTCAAATGCGGCGAGAGCGGCCGGCTTGTGGTTCGCGCCATGTCTACCCAGGTCCCTGCTATGTCCTTTGAGTCCGCTCCCCTTAGGAGCGAAGACGCCGAAGGGCAAGCCGCGCGGACCATGTCGATGCGCGCGCCCAAATAAGAAGTGATTAACCAAATGGCGCTATCACCGCCTGGTTCGTCCTGACACCTATTTGGGGTTCTGCAATCCATGACTTCCGCCACCACGCCCAGGAACGCCATCGCCCAGATGCTGGCCGAAGTGGACCCCCGCGGTGATCTGGCCCGTGGCATGGCCGAAATCGAGCAGCTGGTTGCCGACGATGCGGTCGTCGCCGCGCGCACCTTCTTCTCCACCTATATGGACAGTTCGGGCCTGCGAAACCGGTTGCAGCCCACGACGCTGGCGAAGATCGAGACCGCCGCGCATGAATATATCCGCCAGAAGCTGCGCCATTACAGCGCCGGCGACTGGGCGCTATCCTCCACCGCCTGCGTCCGCCACGCCCGCAAGCACGGCATTTCCGTGCGCGGCGTGCTGCTGCCCGTCGCCGCCGCCAACGAGAAACTGACCGATATCATCTGGGAACGCGCAGCCGACGACGCCACCCGGCGCCGGCTGGTCGACATCATGGCGCAGGTCGGCATGGTCGATGCCGGGCTGATGGCCAATGTGATCGCGATCGACGATGCCGAAAGCCAGCGCAATGCGCGCCAGCAGTTCGGCGTCCTGTTCGAGCAGCGCATCATGGGCGAGATCGACGGCGCGTCGCAGCTGGGCGAATCGCTGCGCGAACAGGCCAAGGATGCCTCCGCCGCGACCCGCGGCATGCTGGGCAAGGCGTCGGAAGTCGCCGCCGCCGCCGAACAATCCGCCCTTGCGATGCGCGAGGCCGCCCGCACCTCGGCCGGCCTGATCCGCGCCATCGAGGACGCGCGCACCGAAGTGGAAAGCGCCGCCGAAGTGGCACAGCGCGCCGCGTCGCAATCGGGCGACGCCGTTTCCATGTCGGCCACCCTGTCGGACCATGCCAAGTCGATCGAATCGATCCTGGGCCTGATCCGCGACATTGCCGGCCAGACCAACCTGCTGGCGCTCAACGCCACGATCGAGGCCGCCCGTGCCGGTGACGCCGGTCGCGGCTTTGCCGTGGTGGCGCAGGAAGTGAAGAGCCTGGCCAACCAGACCGCCCGCGCCACCGACGAGATTGCCGGCAAGATCGCCGCCATCCAGGCATCGACCCGCCAGTCGGTGGAAACCAACGAGCGCATCCGCGACACCGTCGGCGAAGTGCAGGCCAGTGCCCAGCGCATCCGCCACGCCATGGACGCCCAGGCCCAGACCGTGACGATGATCACCGCCGCCGTCGACGAGACCGCGCTGGCCGCCGACTCGATGTCGACCACCATTTCGGCGATCCGCCAGGACACCGAAGTGGTCGCATCGGAAATCGACCAGCTGGAACGCGGCTTCATGAGCGTCGAGGGCAAGCTGTCCAGCCTGCGGCATGCCTCCAGCGACTTCGGCCGCCAGGTCGCCTGAGACTGGGCTGAGGCCGGGCTGCAAATAGCGCCTTTCTGCGCTTCCGGTGCTCACGTGCTTCAAGCACGCTGCGTCGGACCGAGGCACGTGACTCGGTCCGAGGTTCTCGAAAGTCACTATTTTCGCTCCGGCCTGAGCCAATCTGACAATTGCCAGATGCTTCCCCTCTTCCCTCTGCTGGTCTAAAGGCGGCGGCATGAATGATGTCGCTGCGCCAGCCGCCCAGAGCTGGAAAGTCACCCTGCCCTGCACCCGCGCCGAAGCGGAGGCGCTGGACGGGGACATCGCCGCCTTCGCCCTGATGGAGCATCCGCCGGTGCTGATGACCAGCGAGGCGGAGCCGGACGACGAGAATAAGTGGCAGCTCGACGCCTATTTCGAAGGCAAGCCGAGCCCGGCGGCGATCAAGCTGCTCAAGACCCTGGTGCCCAGCGCATCGGGCATCAAGCCGCAGGTGGAAGCGCTGCCCGACGAGGATTGGGTGACGATGAGCCAGCAGGGGCTGGAGCCCGTCACCGCCGGCCGGTTCCATGTGCGCAATGTCGCCAGCGATCCCGAACAGCCCGGCCATGTCAATTTCCTGATCGAGGCGAGTCGCGCCTTTGGCACCGGCCAGCATGAGACCACCGCCGGCTGCCTGGCGATGATCGACCGGATGCGCAGCGTCGGCATGCGCTTCCGCAATGTCGCCGATATCGGCACCGGCACCGGCCTGCTCGCCTTTGCCGCGATGACATTGTGGCCGCGCGCCCATGCGATTGCTTCCGACATCGATCCGGTGGCGGTCGACATCAGCCGCGAGAATGCCGTGGCGAACGGCATTGCCCTGGGCGGGGGCGCCGGCCAGTTGGCGCTCTGCACCGCCGCCGGCGTGGACCATCCCGCGCTGGTCGGTCGCGCGCCCTATGATTTGCTGATCGCCAACATATTGGCCGGACCGCTGATCGAACTGGCACCCTCGCTCTGCGCATTGGTGGAGGATGGCGGCACGATCGTGCTCGCCGGCCTGCTCAACGAACAGGCCGATGCGGTGATCGCCGCCTATCGCGCGCAGGGCATGCGCCTCGCCGAACGCAGCGATCGCGGCCATTGGCCGACTTTGCGCCTGCGCAAGCGCCCGCAGATCGGCTGGAAACGCCCCCGCCGCATCAATGCCGCCGCGCGTGGCGAAGCCCCCGGCTTCGGCAGCATCTGACTTTCCCCGACTTATCCACAGGAGACGCTTTCATGGTCCTCACCCGCCAGACGATCATCCATGACGGTCCGGGCGGCCCGTTCGAAAGCGTCGCCGTGGTCGACGATGCCGCCGCCGGCCCGATGCCGGGCATTCTGCTGGTGCCCAATGTCCTGGGCACCAAGGAAGCCGACTTCCTCTATGCGGAGAAGGTCGCGGCGCTGGGCTATGCGGTGCTGGTCGCCGACGTCTTTGGGCAAGGCAAGCGCACCACCCGCGAAGATCCCGATGCCGGGCGCTACATGAACGAACTCAACGCCGACCGCGCGCTGCTGCGCGATCGGATGCTGGGCGCCCACGCGCTGCTCAAGGATATGCCGGCGGTCGATGCCGCCCGCACGGCCGCGATCGGCTTCTGTTTCGGCGGCAAATGCGTGCTCGACCTGGCCCGCGCGGGCGCCGACATTGCCGGCGGCGTCAGCTTCCACGGGGTCTATGAGGCACCGCCCTTCCCCAACGCCACGATCACCGCGAAGCTGCTGGTCTGCCATGGCTGGGAAGACCCGATCGCCCCGCCCGAGGCGACCGTTGGCCTGGCGAAGGAACTGACCGAGGCGGGCTGCGACTGGCAGATTCATGCCTATGGCCATACCGGCCACGCCTTCACCGACGAAAGCGTCCATATGCCCGAAAAGGGGCTGGCCTATAGCGCCGACGCCGACCGGCGCAGTTTCCGCGCGATGGTGAATTTCCTGGAGGAACTGTTCGACTAAACTGCGAGCAGCCGCTCCACCGCTGCCGCGATCGCGAACAGGCGCTGGTCCTGACCGGACCGCGCCATCAGCATCAGGCCGACCGGCAGGCCGCCCTCGCGCGGCAGCGGCAGGGAAATGGCGCACAGGTCGAAGCTGTTGCCGAGGCCGGTATTGCGCAGCAGCAGCCGGTTGCGGGCGACGAAGGCGTCGGCATTCGCCACTTCGGCCTGAGTCGGCGCGACGATCGGCGTGGTCGGCAGGACGAGGACGTCCAGTCCGGCCAGACGCGCGTCCATCGACCGCACCAGCGCAGCGCGCTCCACCAGCATCTGCCGGTGGCGTTCGGGCGTCACGTCGCGGCCCGCCTGCATCCGTGCCAGCACGATCGGATCGAAATCCTGCGCACGGGTCGCGATTCGATCGCGATGAATGGCATAGGCCTCCACCGAGGCGATCGGCACCGGTGACTGGAGCGCCTGCATCGCATCGAATTGCGGGAAAACCTCGTCGCTGAGCGTCATGCCCGCCCGGCCCAGCCGCGCCAGCGCATCGGCAAAACGCGCCGCCACGGTCGCGTCCAGATCGGCCAGCGGCAGACCCTGCGGAATCCCGGCGCGCAGCCCCTTGAGCGGCGCAAGGTCGAGCCGGCGGGGCGCCTCGCCCGCCAAGATCGCATCGGTGCGGAAACAGGCATCGACGCTGGTCGCGATCGGTCCGATCGAATCGAGCGTGGGCGACAGCGGAAAGGCGCCATCGGTCGGCACCCGCGCCTTGGTCGGCTTGTAGCCGACGACACCGCACAGCGCGGCGGGAATGCGGCAGGAACCGCCGGTATCGGTGCCGATCGCGATCTCGCACATCTGATCGGCCACCGCGCCGCCGCCGCCGCTGGTCGATCCGCCCGGTACGCGGGTCCGGTCAGCGGGATTGCCCGGCGTGCCATAATGGGGATTCACGCCGACGCCGGAAAAGGCGAATTCGACCATGTTGGTCTTGCCGACGATCACCGCGCCGGCCTGCTTCAGCCGAGCAACGACCGGCGCATCGGCGGTGGCGGGCGGCGCGTCGGCCAGGATCAGCGAACCGGCGCGGGTCGGTTCGCCCGCGACATCGAACAGATCCTTGATGCTGACGATCGCGCCGTCGATCGGCGAGAGCGGCGAAGCGGCGCGGGCATCGGCCGCGTCCGCCGCCGCCCGTGCGCTGTCGGTATAGAGGGTGAGATAGGTGCGCCTGCCCTCCCCCGCCGGGTCGGCGATGCGCGCGAGCGCCGCTTCCAAACGCTCGCGCGACGGACGGGATTTGGCGATGGCCGGCGCGCCGACGGTGCCGAGCGCCATGGCGCCACCGGCGCCGTGCAGGATCGTCCGTCGCGTCACGCCGCCATGCTCCATCTATTGCCCCCCGATCAGCCCGGTCAGATATCCTCGATCATCTCCGCCAGCACCGCCAGGCAATCCTTGCCGAGCTGCGCCGAACGGGCCGGCGACCAGCCGAAATCGGCGTCGGGCAGATCGTCATTATCCTTGAACGGCATTTCCAGCGTCATCGCGACCGCGCCGAAGCGTTCGGCCAGCTGGTTGGTCGACATGGCGAGATTGGCCTTGCCGCCACCCGCCACCGGATAGCCGAGGCGCGTCTGGAAATCGGGCGTCCGGGCCGCCAGCGTGTCGCGATAACGATGATAGAGCGAGAGTTGCCGGTCGGTGATCGAGGGAATGCCCTCGAAGCCGGCCAGGAACACCGCCGGGATCGCCTCGTCGCCATGCACGTCCATGGCGAAATCGACGCCGGTTTCATCCATCGCGGCACGGACCAGATAGACTTCCGGGCTCTTGTCCATCGATGGCTCATGCCATTCGCGGTTGAGATTGATGCCCGCCGCATTGGTGCGCAGATGACCGCGCCGGCTGCCGTCGGGATTCATGTTGGGGACGATGTGGAAGGTCGCCTTCTGACGCAGATAGCGCGCCACCGCGTCCTCGTCGTCGGTCAGGCGCTCCAGCGCGCCTTCCATCCACCACTCGGCCATGCTCTCGCCGGGATGCTGGCGGGCATAGAGCCAGACATTCTTGGGGCCTTCGCCGACGCTCAGCATGTCGAGCGGCTGGCCGTCCAGCGTCAGGCCCAGTTCGCGATGCTCGACGCCCGGCTGGCAGGCGGCCCAGGCGACCAGATCATGATGGCGCTCCATCGAATAGGGCGCGAAATAGGCAAGCCAGACGGCATTGCTGTCGGGCGAGAGGCGGATCGTCAGCGTGCCGTCGGCATAATCGGTATCGGCCTGAAGCCAATTCTCGCGATCCTCGCTCATCCGCGCCTTGTAGCCCGGCCAGCCGTCGGGATAGGCCGAACCCGCGCAGTTCACGATCGCCAGTTCCACTTCACGTCCGGCGGCGCCCGCCAGACGGAAATGGAACCATTGATAGAAGTCGCTGTCCTTGTCCTTGACGATTTCCAGCTCGGCGCGGACGCCTTCTGGACTGTCGGTGATGGAAAGGACGCGGATGTTGCCGCTGTCGAAGGCGCTCGAAATGGAGATGGTCATTTGACCGTTATAGTGCGCCCGGATTCGCCCGGATAGCCCCCGAGGAGGGCAGCGGCGAGCTTTTGCGCGACGGCGCGCGGCTGCGACTCGGGCGTGCCTTCACGCGATTCGGTCGAGGCGCGGCCCTCCCAGATGGCGGCCTGATCGCTGCGACGGCGAATCTGGATCTGCAATTCGGTGGAGACGATATCCTTGGGCTTGCCCGACAGGTTGATGCCGACGCCCAGCCCCAGGCCGGAATAGCCGCCACTGCCCAGCGCCCCGCCAACGCCGACGCTGACCGGCTTGTCATTGCGCGCGGTGCCGGTCGGGCGGAAGCTGCGGCGGAAGCCGACCAGCGCGACATAGTCGCTGCCTGCATCGCCCGCATTGGTGAAGCCGACCCGCTGCAACTCCTGGCTCACCGCCCCGGCATAGGTGCGGAATTCGAGGCCAACGTCCGGATTGCCGGGGATTTCCTGTACCGCGATCGATCCGGTCTGTGCCGGGCTGCCATTGTGGAATCGCGTCACCTCCACCGACGGCACCGTCGCGCAGGCGGCGAGCGACAGGGCAAGGCAGGAGGAGAGGATGATCTGTTTCAACATGCGATTGCACTCCAACGGGACTATGTCCAACACGCCGCCGACATAGCATTCCCTTCCAACGGGTGAAGCCATGACTTGGCTGCATGCAGGATGAACGGTGGCAAAAGGCGGTGGCCTGCGCTTGACTTTCGGCCGCCTCCCCCATAGGGGCTGCGCTTCGATTTTTCCAATCAGACATGATTCCAGAAGGCTGACAATGAAGATCCGCAACTCGCTCAAGTCGCTCAAGGGCCGCCACCGGGACAACCGCGTGATCCGTCGTCGTGGCCGGACCTACGTCATCAACAAGACCAACCGTCGCTTCAAGGCCCGCCAGGGCTAAAAGCGCGGACGGATCGGCTCGCCGATCCTCCGGACCTTCCAAAGGTCTTATTGAGCGCCCGATCCCATGGATCGGGCGCTCAACGTGTTGGCGCGGCATTTTCACGCGAATCGATTCGCGGCCATGAAAAAAAGCGCGGCCGCCCGAATGGGGCGGCCGCGCCGAATCGATCATGCCAAAGCCGTCAGGCCGGCAGGCTGGGTGTCTCGTCGCGCCCCTTCAGCTCGTCGCCGCGCACGGTCGCCACATGCAGCACATTGGTCGAACCGGGCGTGCCGAAGGGCACGCCGGCCAGCACCACGATCTTGCCGCCCTTGGCGCTCATGTCGTGGCGCAACGCCATGCGGCGCGCCTTGCCGATCATTTCCTCGAAATTGCCGATATCCTTGGTGCGGATCGCATGGACGCCCCAGGTCAGGCCCAGCTTGCGCGCGGTATCGGATCGCGGCGTCAGCGCCAGGATCGGTGCAGACGGCCGCTCGCGCGCCACGCGGCGCACGGTGCTGCCCGATGAGGTGAAGCAGGTGATGACGCTGGCGCCGACGACCGGCACGATGCCGGCGGCAGCCTCCGCCAGGGCGTCGGCGGTGGTCGGGTCGGGCCGCGTTTCGGTGAAGTGCAGACGGGCGAAATAGCCCGGATCGCGCTCCACGCTATGGGCGATGCTGTCCATCATCGACACTGCCTCGACCGGCCAGTCGCCCGCCGCCGTTTCGGCAGACAACATGATCGCGTCGGCGCCGTCATAGACCGCGGTCGCCACGTCCGACACTTCGGCGCGGGTCGGGGTCGGCGCCTTGATCATCGATTCGAGCATCTGGGTCGCAACCACCACCGGACGGCCCATGCGGCGCGCTGTGGCGACGATCTGCTTCTGCAGCGGCGGCACCGCCTGCGGCGGCAGTTCCACGCCCAGATCGCCACGCGCGACCATCACGCCGTCGGCCATCTCGATAATCTCCTCCAGCCGCTGCACGGCCGAAGGCTTCTCGATCTTGGCCATCAGCGCGCCATGACCACCCATCAGCTTGCGCGCCTCGGCCAGATCTTCGGGCCGCTGGACGAAGCTCAAGGCGATCCAGTCGCAGCCCTGATCGACCGCGAAGCTCAGGTCACGGCGATCCTTGTCGGTCAGCGCCGGCACCGGCACGACCACGTCGGGCACATTCACGCCCTTGCGGTTCGACAGGGTGCCGCCGATTTCCACGATGGTATCGATTCGCGTGTCCGTGACCGCCTTCACCCGCAGCACCAGCTTGCCGTCATCCAGCAGCAGCCGGGTCTCGGGAACCAGCGCGGCGTAGATTTCGGGGTGCGGCAGGTTCACGCGCTCGACGGTGCCCGGCGTGTCATCCCGATCGAGGACGAAGGCCGCTCCGGTTTCCAGCACCACCAGCCCCTTCTCGAACGTGCCGACGCGCAGCTTGGGGCCCTGAAGGTCGGCCAGAATCGTGGTCGGCCGGGAAAATTCCTTTTCCAGCTCGCGGATCGTGGCGATGCGGGCGGCATGATCCTCATGCGCGCCATGGCTCATATTGACTCGAAAGGCGTCGGCACCCGCGACAAACAATGCGCGGATCATCTCTGCGCTCTCGCTGGCGGGACCGAGGGTCGCGAGGATGCGAACCTTGCGCGAGCGGGGCGATAGTCGTGTCATGTCTTCTCCTGGCCGTATTGATCGCCTCTGGCTTGCCAGGGCGTCGTTATCGATTATCCGTGCTGCACGACAGGATGATGTAGATTAAGCGAAAGGTTCCGCCTGTGTCCGCTACCATACTCAGTGACGCCGTCGCTGCAACCGCCTTCCGTCGGCTGATCGCGCATTTGCAGCATCGGACCGACGTGCAGAATATCGATCTGATGGGCACCGCCGGCTTCTGCCGCAACTGTCTGGCCGACTGGATTGCAGAGGCCGACGGCGATCTGACCCGCGACGAGGCCCGCGCAATCGTCCACGGCATGCCCTTTGCCGAATGGAAGGCCCGCCATCAGGGCGAGGCGACGCCGCAGCAGATCGCGAAGATGCAGGAGAGTGTGGCGAAGATCGCGGACAACCATTAAGCGTTCGGCAGATCCTGCCAGACCGGCGCCGCGCGCGAAACGCAGTCCGAATTTCGCGAATGGAGCCTGATTCACGGTATCGGCGGACGCGCAAAGCGCTTCCACCTCGCCCGATCAGGCTCTAGGAGCGTCCACCAACCGATTCACACTGACACGGAGATTCCCATGAGCGAGGGCAATATCGCAGCCGACCAGCTGCGCCTTCTGATCGAGCGCATCGAGCGCCTGGAAGAAGAAAAGAAGGGCATCGGCGACGACATCAAGGACGTCTATCTGGAAGCCAAGGCGACCGGTTACGACCCCAAGATCATGCGCCAGATCATCCGCCTGCGTAAGATGCAGCCGCATGACCGCCAGGAAATGGAAGCGATCCTGCAGACCTATCTGTCCGCGCTGGGCATGGAATAAGGCGGTCCACGCCATATTCCCGACCGGTGCATGCCACCGGACCTTGCCGAGGGGTGCTGTCGACCTACATCTGGTCCAGCCCCCTCGCGCCAGGGGCGCCACCAAAATGAGAGGACGCCCCTTATGACCGACATCATCGTCAGCACCACCAGCCGCCTGGAAGGCCGTCCCGCCCAGGATTATCTGGGCATCGTCACCGGCGAAGTGATCGTCGGCGCCAACCTCTTCCGCGACCTGTTCGCCAGCGTGCGCGACATCGTCGGCGGCCGATCGGGCGCCTATGAGGATGTGCTGCAACGCGCCCGCAGCGAAGCGATCGAGGAGATGCAGGGCAATGCCCGCAAGCTCGGCGCCAATGCGGTGGTGGGCGTCGACCTCGACTATGAGGTGATCGGCGCCAATGGCTCCATGCTGATGGTCTCCGCCTCGGGCACCGCGATCCGCTACTGATCGCCGCGCCTCCGCCATCCTCTAGCGTTGCAGGATGGCGACGCGCTCGCTAGAGAGCGCGCTTCGGTTTCACAGAAAATGTCAGGAGAAGGCCGTGGCCGGCCATTCCAAATTCAAGAACATCATGCATCGCAAGGGCGCGCAGGACAAGAAGCGCTCGTCGATGTTCTCCAAGCTGTCGCGCGAAATCACCGTCGCGGCCAAGATGGGCATGCCCGATCCGGACATGAACCCGCGCCTGCGCCTGGCGGTCAACGCCGCCAAAGCCCAGTCGATGCCCAAGGACAATATCCAGCGCGCGATCGACAAGGCGATCGGCGGCGACATGGAGAATTACGAGGAAATCCGCTATGAGGGCTATGGCCCCGGCGGCGTCGCCATCATCGTCGAGGCACTGACCGACAATCGCAACCGCACCGCGACCAATGTCCGCACTGCCTTCGCCAAGAATGGCGGCAATCTGGGCGCGTCGGGCGCGGTGAGCCATGGCTTCGACCGCCTGGGCCTGATCACCTATCCCGCCAGCGCCGGCGATGCCGACGCCGTCTTCGAAGCCGCGCTGGAAGCGGGTGCGGACGATGTCTCGTCGAACGAAGACGAGCATGAGATCTGGACCGCGATGGACGCGCTGCACGAAGTCGCCAAGGCGCTGGAAGCCAAGCTGGGCCCGGCAGAGGGCGCCAAGCTCGCCTGGAAGCCGCAGACCACGCTGGAAGTCGACGAAGCCAATGCCGCAACGCTGCTGAAGCTGGTCGACACGCTGGAAGATGATGACGACGTCCAGACCGTCTGGGGCAATTATGAAGTCTCCGACGCCGTGATGGAGAAGCTGGGCTAAGATGCCCGGCTCCCGTTCGCTTCGGGCGAGATCGCGCAGCGCCGATGCGCGCCGGTCTTGCCCGATGCGGACGATCCTGCACCCATGATCATACTTGGCCTCGACCCCGGCCTCGGCACCACCGGCTGGGGCCTGATTGCCGCCGACGGCAATCGCCTGACCCATGTCGGCAACGGCCAGATCAAGACCGACAGCGCGATGTCGCTGGCGACCCGGCTGATGGCGCTCGATCTGGCGCTGACCGACCTGATCCTCGAACATCGGCCCGATGGCGCCGCGGTCGAGGAGGTGTTCGTCAACGTCAATCCGCAATCGACGCTGAAGCTGGGCCAGGCGCGCGGCGTCATCCTGCTGAATGCGGCCCGATCCGGCATGGAAGTGGGCGAATATGCCGCTCGCCTCGTCAAGAAATCGGTCGTCGGCGTCGGCAACGCGTCGAAGGACCAGGTCCATGCCATGGTCCAGCGGCTGCTGCCCGGCGCCAAGATCGTCGGGTCGGACGCGGCCGACGCCCTTGCGGTGGCGATCACCCATGCCCATCATCTGGCGAGCGCCCGGCGGATGCCCGCGCGCTGACCTGCCATCGGAGACCATCGCGACCATGACCGACCTGCCCCACGCCCGCTACATCATCGTCCCGCATGACGGCGCGTGGAAGATCAACCTCAACAACAGCTATTACGGCCCCTTCGCGACGCAGCAGGCGGCGATCGACAGCGCTACCGAAACGGCGAAGAAGGCGGCGGCAGGCGGCTATCCCGCATCGGTCCTGCTGATGAACGGCACCGCGTTCGACACCGCCTGGACCAGCATCGAAAACGACGACACCTGATTTTTACATATTTCGGGAACTCTTCGTCCCTTTCCGCATTTATCGACACCAGCATAAGCGGGCGCAGGGATGAGCAAGAAGATTCTGATCGTCGAGGACGAGATTTTCGTCGCGTTGGAAATCGAACAGATTGTGCAGGATGCCGGCTTCGACGTCGGCGGCATCGCGGCTGATCGCGAGGCGGCGATGGCCGCCGCCGAATCCTGCGACATCGCCCTGGTCGACCTCAACCTGCGTGATGGCCCCACTGGTCCTGCCATCGGCATGGAACTGGCCAGCCGCTTCGGCATCAAGGTCATCTATGTGACCGCCAATCCGGCGCAGATCGGCACGGCTTCCGTTGCCGCGCTGGGCGTCGTCACCAAGCCCTTCCGCGCACAGAGCATTGCCCAGACCGTGCGCCTGGCCGCCACCGAAGCAGCCGACCTCGCCACGGCGGAGATTGCCGGCTTTACGCCCTTCCCGCCGCAGCGCGGTGCATCGAGCGTCGCGGTATCCGCAGGCTGAGCCGAAGCCCTTCGGGGCACCATTGCCGTTCGAGCTGACCACCCAGCTGACGCTCGACGCTGAGCGCGATCAGGCGACTGCCAAAGCCTTCGCTGGCGATCGGCGCCACACTCGGCCCGCCCTCCTCACGCCAGTCGAGCCGGATATCCTCATCCTGCGTCACCACATGCAGCGCGATGAAGCCATCAGGCGTCGATAGCGCGCCATATTTGGCGGCATTGGTCGCCAGCTCATGAAACAGCAGCGCCAGCGGCGTCGCCGAGCGATCATCGATCGGCGGATTGTCGCCCGACAATTGCAGTCGTTCCCGGCCGCCATAGGGCGCAAAAATCTCCTCCAGCACGCCATGCAGCGATGCCTGCTCCTCCGCCATGCTGACGCCGCCGCCATGGGTCCGAACGAAGTCATGCGCCCGTCCCAGCGCCAGGATGCGGTCGCGCAGATCATCCGCCCCTTCCTGCATGCCCGGTCGCTCGCGCGCCGACAGGCCGATGAGGCCGGCGATGACGGAAAAGATATTCTTGATCCGATGCGACAGTTCATGCGCGATCATCTCGCGCTCTTCGAGCATCAGCTTCTGTTCGTGAATCTCGGTGCAGGTGCCGATCCAGCGGATGATCTGCCCCTGCGCATCGCGGATCGGCAGGGCGCGCCCCAGCGTCCAGCGATAGAGGCCGTCGCGGTGCCGCAGCCGATACTCGATTTCATAGGGATCGCCGCTCGCCAGCGAATGGCGCCATTTCTCCCAGGCCTTGGGCTGGTCATCGGCATGGAACATGCCGTTCCAGGCATCGCCATCGGTCGATCCCGCCGACACGCCGGTATATTCATACCAGCGCGCATTATAATAATCATGATAGCCGTCCGGCAGGGTCGACCAGACCATTTGCGGCATGGTGTCGGCCAGGGTGCGGAACATGCGATCGCTGTCCGCCACTGCCTCTGCATCCAGCCGCTGCTGGGCGATGACATCGCGGTCGCGCCGCCGCCCTTCCAGTTCCACCATCACCTGCCGCGCCAACAGCGAAAGCCCCTGACGCTGCAGCGGGGTCAGATCATCGCGCGGCACCGTGTCGATGACGCAGAGCGCGCCCAGCGGCTCACCATCGCCGCCGACCAGCGGCGCCCCGGCATAGAAGCGGATATACGGCGCACCGGTGACCAGCGCATTGTCGATGAAACGCGCATCCTGCGTCGCGTCGGGCACGACGAAGATATTATCGCCCAGCATGGCAAGAGCGCAGAAGGAGACGTCACGCGGCGTCTCCTCCGCATCCAGCCCGACCCGCGCCAGAAAGCGCTGCCTTACATCCTCGACAATGCTGACGAGCGCGATCGGCGCCCCGCATAGTTGCGCGGCGAAGCTGGTGATGTCGTCAAGGGTACGGAAACCGCCGGCGTCGAGATCATAAAGCGCCAGCAGCGCCGCCCGATCCGTTGCCAAGCCGCGTCCGTCAGCCATCGCTGACCCGCTCGATGTCGGCGCCAACGGCCGAGAGCTTTTCCTCCAGCCGCTCATAACCGCGATCGAGATGATAGACGCGGCTGACGATGGTCTCGCCTTCGGCAGCAAGGCCGGCCAGGATCAGGCTCATCGAGGCGCGCAGATCGGTCGCCATCACCGGCGCACCGACCAGCTTGTCGACGCCACGCACGACCGCAGTGCGGCCGTTGACGCTGATGTCGGCACCCATGCGCGCCAGTTCGGGCACATGCATGTAGCGATTTTCGAAGATCGTCTCGGTCAGGACCGACGCGCCCTCCGCCTTGGTCAGCATCGCCATGAACTGCGCCTGCATGTCGGTCGGGAAGGCCGGGAAAGGCGCGGTCGACAGGGTCAGCGGCTTGAGCTTGCCGTCGGACGAAACGCGGATGCCGTCGCGATGCTCGTCGACCTGCACGCCAGCGTCGCGCAGCGCGGCCAGGATGGCGTGCATATCGTCGGCATTGGCGCCGATCAGGTCGAGCGAACCGCCGGTGATCGCCGCAGCGCAGGCATAGCTGCCCGCCTCGATACGGTCGGGCATGACGCTGTAGGTCGCGCCGTGGAGACGATCGCGGCCGTGGATCACCAGCTTGTCGGTGCCCACGCCCTCGATATCGGCGCCCATCGCGATCAGCAGCTTGCAGAGATCAACGATTTCCGGCTCGCGCGCGGCATTTTCCAGGATGCAGGTGCCCTTTGCAAGCGAGGCCGCCATCAGCGCATTTTCGGTCGCGCCGACCGACACCACCGGGAAGGTATAGATGCCGCCGGGCAGGCCGCCATCGGGCAGGCTGGCGCGGACATAGCCGGCCGCGATCTCGATGATCGCGCCAAAGGCTTCCAGTGCCTTGAGGTGCAGGTCGATCGGCCGGTTGCCGATCGCGCAGCCGCCGGGCAGCGACACCCGTGCCTCGCCGGCGCGGGCGAGCAGCGGGCCGAGCACCAGGATCGACGCGCGCATCTTGCGCACGATGTCATAGGGCGCCTCGGTCGAAGTCACGCGACCGGCGCGCATCGTCATGACGCGGCCGAAATCCTCCGGACGGGCGCCCTCGATCATGGTCGACACGCCAAGCTGGTTAAGCAGGTGACCGAAGCTGTCGACGTCGGCCAGGCGCGGCAGATTGCGCAGCGCGACGGGCTCGTCGGTCAGCAACGCGCAGGGCAGCAGCGTCAGGGCAGCGTTCTTAGCGCCGGAGATGGGAAGGCGGCCATTGAGTTGCTTGCCGCCGCGAATGTGAATGCGGTCCATTGGCCAGGTTTCATAGCGTCTATTGCGCGCCGTGCAAGGCGCGCGCGCGGTCGTTCGGCGTGAAAAACGGGCGGAGCCGGGCGTAGCGGAAGACTATTTTCGCGGATCGCCGCAACCTTGATCGAGTTTAGTGCGCCTTGCCGAAATGCAGCCAAAAGGAGGTTGGGGCGTTCTGCCATCGTAACAACAATTTCAAGAAGAAGGTGTATTGGTGGCGACGAGCTGTTTCGCGGAAAGACTGGCCAAGACGGTTCCCCTGTCCGACGCAGAAAAAGCAGCATTGGCTCGGCTGGAAGAAAATCCCCGCAAGATCAAGCGCGGGGCCATGATCCAGCGCGTCAACGAGACGATCACTGAGTTGTTCGTGCTGCGCGAAGGCCGGGTCATGAGCTATGTCATCCTGCCCGATGGCAGCCGCCAGATATTGCGCGTCTACTTCCCCGGCGATTTCATCGGTTCGGCCAGCACCATCTACAGCAAGGCCCCGGAATCACTGGTCGCCCTGTCGGACGCCATCGTCTGCCCGTTCGACAAGCATGCGCTGCGCCGGCTGCTGGAGGAATATCCGCGCGTCGCCGCCCTGCTGTTCCTGCTGTCCAATGCGGAGCGGGTGGCGATGACCGATCGGCTTGCCTCGCTGGGCCGTACATCGGCGAGGGCGCGGGTCGCCTCCTTCCTGCTCGACATGTTCGATCGGCTGCGCGTCACGGACGACAGCATCACCGACAGTTTCGACCTGAAGCTGACGCAGGAAGAGATTGGCGACGCGATCGGCCTGACATCCGTCCATGTGAACCGGATGATCCGACAGATGGAGCAGGAAAAGCTGATCAGCCGTGCCAATGGCCGGATCACGCTGGTCGACATGGCCCGGCTGGAAGAGATCGGCCATTATACCAACCGGCACAAGCATATGGACCTGGACTGGCTGCCCGCAATGAGCTGACGCGCCGCGCGTCAGGCCAGCAGTTCGACATCCCAATAGAGCCAGTCGTGCCAGCTTTCGTGGAGATAGCCGGGCGGGAAGGCACGGCCATGCTCCTGCAGCTGCCAACTGGTCGGCCGGATCGGCTGGACATGCAACTGCATGCCCGCTTCGCGCGGGGTGCGCCCGCCCTTCTTGAGATTGCAGGGCGAACAGGCGGTCGCGACATTCTCCCAGGTGGTGCGGCCACCGGCGCGCCGCGGCACGACATGGTCGAAGGTCAGGTCGTGCGTCGTGCCGCAATATTGGCAGCTGAAACGATCGCGCAGGAACAGGTTGAACCGGGTGAAGGCCGGATGCTCCGAGGGCCGCACATATTGCTTGAGCGCGATGACGGAGGGGATGCGCATCTGCAGGCTGGGGCTGTGGACTTCCCGCTCATAGGAAGAGACGATATCCACCCGCTCCAGAAAAATCGCCTTGATGGCGGTCTGCCAGGGCCACAGGCTCAGGGGATAATAGCTGAGCGGGGTATAGTCCGCATTCAAAACCAGCGCCGGGCAGTTTTCCGGATGCCGTATCAGGTCGGGATGGTACATAGTCGCCTCTACCCCCTTGCCGACGCCGCTGATCGACCAACAACGTGACAAGAGCATGACAGCATTAACGAATATCCGCCGTCAAGAGCCTGTATGACTCAATCCACCGCACCACAGCATCTTGTGAGTCGTTTCGCGCCAAGCCCCACCGGTCGATTGCATGTCGGCCATGGCTGGTCGGCGCTGATGGCGATGGACCTGGCACGGGCCGCGGGTGGCGCCTTTCGCCTGCGGATCGAGGATATCGACGGCACCCGCAGCCGGCCCGAACATGTCGACGGGATAATCGAGGATCTGCGCTGGCTGGGCGTGGCATGGGATGGGGAGATCATCTTCCAGTCGCAGCGCCTGGCCGACTATGATGCCACGCTCGACCGACTGCGCGCGATGGACCTGCTCTATCCCTGCTTCTGCACGCGCGCCGATATCCAGGCGAGCCTGACCGCGCCGCATGGCCCGGAAGGCCCGGTCTATCCCGGCACCTGCCGCGCCCTGCCGAACGCCGTGCGCGCGGAGCGCATCGCGGCGGGCATGCCCCATGCCTGGCGGATCGACATGCAGGCGGCGGTCGCACGGGCGGGGCCACTCCGCTGGGCCACCCTGCCCTATCCCATCGACCTGGATGCGCACGCCATCGACAGCCCTGCCGATCCGGCGGCGGCGGGCGATGTCGTGCTGGCGCGCAAGGATGCGCCGGCCAGCTATCATCTGTCCTGCACGCTGGACGATGCGGCTATGGGCGTCACCCATGTGCTGCGCGGCAATGACCTGCGCGCCGCGACCGATATCCATCGCCTGCTGCAGGCGCTGCTCGACCTGCCCAGCCCCGCCTATATCCACCACCCACTGCTGCTGGGCGCCGATGGCAAGCGGCTGGCGAAGCGGGACGGCGCGATTGCGCTCGCCGAACTGCGTGGCGCCGGCATGGACCCGCAGCGCCTGGCCGATGATCTGCGCGCCGGGCGCTTTCCGGTTGGCATCACCGCCGGAGCGGCCTAGCATCGCCTTATGACCACCGTGCTCGTCATCGCCCTGATCCTTGCCATGGCCGCGACCCTGTTCGCGCTTGTCCGCGGCATCATCGCCTTCCTCCAGGCGACGAAGGAGGAACTGAACCTGCCGGAGGGGGCGCCGCGCCCGTCCAGCCTGAAGCAGAACCGGATGATGATGAACCGCATCCTGTTCCAGGCCGGCGCCGTCATCATCATCGCCTTGCTGCTGATGATGAAGGGCAATGGCTGAGGGCTGATGGTCAAGCTCAACAAGATCTACACCCGCACCGGGGACGCGGGCACGACCGGTCTGGTCGACGGATCGCGCCTGCCCAAACACGCGCCGCGCATGCAGGCGGTGGGCGACGTGGACGAGGCGAACAGCGCGATCGGCCTCGCTATCCTGGCGATCGGCGACCTGCCCGAGGCGGCCTGGCTGACCACCATCCAGAATGATTTGTTCGATCTGGGTGCGGACCTGGCCACCCCGATCCCGGACGGCGCGGACGAGCCCTGGGCGCTGCGCATCATTGCCGGCCAGGTCGCGCGACTGGAACAGCAGATCGACGACATGAATGCCGATCTGGCCCCGCTCGACAGCTTCATCCTGCCGGGTGGCAGTCCGGCCGCCGCCGCGGTCCACCTCGCCCGTGCGATTACCCGCCGGGCCGAGCGCAGCGCGACGGCCGCCGCCGCCGATGTCGCGCTCAATCCGCAGGCGCTGGCCTATCTCAACCGCCTGTCCGACCTGCTGTTCGTGCTCGCCCGCCGGCTGAACGACAATGGCACGCGCGATGTTAAATGGGTGCCGGGCGCATCAAGACAGGTCTGATTTCAACGGCCTGGCTACCATCGGCCACGCTTTGCCTTGCACCGCAACATTAACCCTATTCATTCAGAGCGCGTTTAGCCAATTCTCCAAATTTGCGGGTTATTCGCAATTAGTGAGAGGGCCAAGATGCAATTCTATCTGGCAACATCCTTCATCTTTCCGCGCAGCCTGCGCCTGCGCCTGTTCGCACTCTGTTTCGTCGCGACCCATCTGCCGCTGATCGGCTATATCAGCTGGGGCATGGCCACCGGTCGGATCGCACTGGCCGAGTTCCTGCTGCTGCTTGGCGCCACGCTGGTCGGCACGATCATGGCACTGATGGGGATCGGCGCGCTGCTGAGCCCGATCCATGCGCTGGCCGATACGCTGCGCCCCGACAGTCCCGAGGCACCGGTCCTCCCCGAAGTCGGCGACGTGATCCGCACCCTCTATGCCGGCGTTCACCGCGCCGCGACATCGACCCGCGCGCAGATGGACGAATTGCAGGTAGCGGCGCATGAGGATCCGCTGACCGGCATCGCCAACCGGCGCGGCCTGCTAGCGCAGATCGAAGACCTGCCGGTCGAGAAGCGCCAGGGCTGCATCGCGATCATCGACATCGACCATTTCAAGCAGGTCAATGACCGGCTGGGCCATGACGAGGGCGACCGGGTGCTGCGCGATTTCGCCACCCGCCTGTCCGCCCAGATCCGGCGCATCGACATGGTCGCGCGCTGGGGCGGCGAGGAATTTGCGGTCTTCTTCCAGAATTGCATCGAGGATGAGGCGAGCTGGTCGCTGGCCCGCCTGGCCGAACAGATTCGCGAGCATCCGCTGGGCGATGTCGATGGCCGCCCGATCACCTTTTCCGCCGGCATCTGTCGCTGGAAGGGCGAGGAGATGGACGAGGTGCTGCGCCTTGCCGACCAGGCGCTGTACGAAGCCAAGGCCAATGGCCGCAACCAGTTGCGCCGTGCTCGGCCGGAGCGCACCGCCGCCTGATTCTGCGCCGCAGCGGGCCGGCAAGGAACCGACCTGCCCGGTCATGCGCTTACCCCTTGCGAGAGCGGTGCAACCGTATCGAAAGGGGCGTGCATGGCCAAAATCTGGATCCAGCCCGGACAGGAGGCGCTGGCGGAACGCTATCGCGCCGTCCGCGCCCTGACGCAGGCGCTGGCCGCGCCTTTGTCCGACGCGGATGCCACGGTGCAATCGATGCCCGACGCATCGCCCGCCAAATGGCATCTGGCCCATGTCAGCTGGTTCTTCGAAACCTTTGTCCTGCGCGATCATGTCGAGGGTTATCGCCCGTTCGACGACCGCTTCGCCTATCTGTTCAACAGCTATTATGAGGCGGAAGGGCCGCGCCATGCCCGGCCGATGCGCGGCATGCTGACCCGGCCGAGCCTGACCGACGTGCGCGCCTATCGCGCCCATGTCGATGCCGCGCTGCTGGCCGCCATGCCGCATCTGCCGGAGGCCGCCTGCACGCTGGTGACGCTGGGCCTGCAACATGAGCAGCAGCATCAGGAATTGCTGCTGACCGACCTGCAGCATCTTTTTTCGCTCAATCCCATCGCCCCTGCCCTGTTCGACGCACCCAGGGCGATGCCCGCGCCGGTGCCCGGACCGCTGCACTGGATCGAGGGGCGCGAGGGGCTGGTGGAGATCGGCGACGACGGCAAGGCCGGTTTCGCCTTCGATTGCGAGGGGCCGCGCCACAAGGTCTTCCTGCGCCCCCACGCCCTGGCCCACCGGCCGATCACCAATGGCGAATGGATCAGCTTCATCGAGGATGGCGGTTATCGCGACCCGGCGCTCTGGCTGTCGGATGGCTGGGCCTGGGTCCAGGCGGAAGGGATAGAGGCGCCGCTCTATTGGCAGCGCGGCGAGAAGGGCTGGACCCGTTTCGGCCTGGACGGACGCCAGCCGGTCAATCCCGCTGCCCCCGCCTGCCATATCAGCCTGTATGAGGCCGACGCCTATGCCAGTTGGGCGGGCGCGCGCCTGCCGACCGAGGCGGAATGGGAAAGCGCGGCGCTCAACATCGCGCCGACCAGTGGCGAACAGCTGGACGGCGCCGCCTGCCCCCGCCCCCGCGCCGCCGAAGACGGCACCAGCCTGACCCAGATGTTCGGCGATGTATGGGAATGGACTGGCAGCGCCTATCGCCCCTATCCCGGCTTTCGCACCGCTCCCGGCGCGGTCGGCGAATATAATGGCAAGTTCATGTCCGGGCAGTTCGTGCTGAAGGGCGGCAGCTGCGCCACCCCGCGCGGCCATGTCCGCGCCAGTTACCGCAATTTCTTCCACCCCCATCAACGCTGGCAGTTCACGGGACTGCGGCTGGCCAAGGATCTGTAAGCCCCATGCTGCTGACACACGACATGCCCGCCGCCCGCACCATCGACCCGGCATTCCGCCGCGACATATTGGCCGGCCTTGCCCGATCGCCCAAGGCGACCCCGCCCATCTGGTTCTATGACCGGCGCGGATCGGAATTGTTCGAGGATATTACCGACCTGCCCGAATATTATCCGACCCGCACCGAAACCGCGCTTCTGGCCAGACATGGCAATGATTTCGCTGCCGCGATCGGCCCCGGCCGGGCGGTTGTGGAATTCGGCGCCGGCAGCGCACGCAAGACGCCGCACCTGCTGCGCGCGATCGCCCCAGCCGCCTATGTGCCGATCGACATCAGTGGCGATTTCCTGCGCACCAGCAGCGCCGAACTGGCGAGCGCCTTTCCCGGCCTGCCGGTGCTGCCGCTGGTCGGCGATTTCACCGGCGCTTTGGCTCTGCCCGATGCGATCGATGGCCTGCCGCGGCTCGGCTTCTTCCCCGGCTCCACCATCGGCAACAGCGAACCGGACACCGCCGTCGACCTGCTGCGCGCGATGCGCCGGCTACTGGGTGACGAGGCGATGCTGCTGATCGGCATGGACCGGATCAAGGATCGCGACCGGCTGATCGCCGCCTATGACGATGAAGCCGGTGTCACCGCCGCCTTCAACCGCAACCTGCTGGTACGGATCAACCGCGAACTGGAGGGCGACCTGCCGGTCGATGCCTTTGCCCATCGCGCCATCTGGAATGACGAGAAGGCGCGGATCGAGATGCACCTGGAAGCGACCGAGCCGCTGCATTTCCATGTCGCCGGCCAATGTTTCCACATGAAGACGGGCGAGACGATCCATACCGAGAGCAGCCATAAATATGGCGCGCGCGATGAACGGCTGCTGCTGCGCGCGGGCGGATGGGAACCCACGGCCGAATGGATGGACCCGGACGGCCTGTTCGCGCTGGTACTGGCGAAGGCGGGGTAGAAACGGCCGGGGAATTTCACGCGACAGTCGAAGTTCACAGTGTCGTGGGGCCGATTCCGGCCAAATGCCCCTGCTATGCGCCTACCACGCGCCGATGAAGCGACACTGGTGCGACAATCGGGTCAGGGCGACGCGCCTTCGACGCGCCAGCAAGGCGACACTCAGGCGACAGCGAAGCGCCATCTGACAGTTGAAACGCAACGGCGCGGGGGCAGGACTGGGCACGGCTTCCATCGCCCAGGATAGATCAGAGAAAGGCCGAGTAGGAAAGCGAGGGCGGCGCTCTTGCCGCGGCCCGGCAACTGGCATCGAAACCGAAGATGCGATATGATAAAATCATATCGACTGGAGGCAGGCATGGCCGCGAAAGCAATCACCGTGACGCTGGGCGAAATGACATCCCATGCCGAGCGCCATCTGGCGTCCGGCCGCTATGCATCCATGAGTGAAGTCATGCGCGCCGGTCTGCGCGCGCTGGATCGGGAAGAGGCTGTGCTGGACGAATTGGTGCGCGTCCGCGTGGCAGAAGCGCTGGCCGATCCGCGCCCCCCTATGCCGCTCGACAAGGCATTTGCGCAGGTCAGGGCCGCGATCGACAAGGCATGAGCCATCATGTCCAATTGTCGGCATTGGCGATCGAGGATCTGATTGCGATCCACCATTGGGTGCGTGCGGAAGCCGACCTCGCCACGGCCGATCGCTATCTGGCCCGGATCGAGGAGCGCGTTCCCGCACTGTCCGACTTCCCCGATCGCGGATCTCCGCGCGATGATCTGATCGCGGGCCTGAGGACACTGACCTTCGAGCGCCGGCTATTGATTGCCTATCATGTGGACGGAGAGATGGTCACCATCCAGCGCGTCATCCATGCGGTGCGCGATCTGGGGCCGATGCTTCAGACACCCTGAAGCCGGCGCCTACCCAGCCTACTCCGTCGCGAGCAGCAGGTCCCGCAGGTCGTGCAGGCTGGGCAGGACCGCGCTGGCCGCCAGGACCAGTTCCTCGGTCGGCGGCAGGAGGTCGGGGACCATCACCGTCGCCATGCCCGCCGCCACCCCGGCGCGGACGCCGGCATGGCTGTCCTCCACCGCGACGCAATCGGCCGGATCGACGCCCAGCCGCTCGGCCGCCAGCAGATAGGGCTGCGGGTCGGGCTTGGGGCGGTCGACGTCATTGCGGGTGACGACGGTCTGGAAATAAGGAAGCAGCCCCGCCTTCTCCAGCCGCTGCTGGGCATAGGGGGCCATGGTCGAGGTCGCGATCGCCATCGGGATGCCGGCCCTGGCCAGATGATCCAATATCACCTCCGCACCCGGCCGCAGCGGAATGCCGGCCTCCAGCGCGGCGACGAACAGCGCGTCGCTGTCGGCATAGAATTGATCGACCGGAAAGTCCGGCCCCATGCGGTCGGCCAGCATCCGCAGATTCTCGTCGCGATGGATGCCGACCATCGACAGCAGCATCTCGTCCGACATCGGCCAGCCCATCGCCGCGCCGGTGCGGGCGAAGGCGTCGCGATGCGCGGCCTCCGTATCCAGCAGCGTGCCGTCCATGTCGAAGATGACGGCGCGGATCGGGTTGGGCAGCGCAGCGGCGGCTTGCGGCGGCGCGTCGGAAAGGGATGCGGTGCTTGCCATGCCCGTCATATGGTGTGTGCGCTGCAATATTGCCATTGCAAAGCGCGCCATCGGGGCTGCAATTTTCCTATTGCAGCCGCGTCCTATTCGACCACCTGCGCGGTCCAGACGGGGATCCAGCGCCAGGCGCCACGGCATTCGCCCATGCTGGTCGCTTCGGTCAGGCGGAAGCGGCTGCCATCCCAGACATAGGTCTGGCTGGTGCCGCAATCGCCGATGCCGCGCCCCTTGGCGAAGCTTTGCAGCAGCGACTTTTCGGGCGCCCAGCCGGCATTGACCAGGGTGGGATGGCCGATCTCCTCCGTGCCCCAGCCGGGTGCATAGTCGAACGGCGCGAAGCGGAAGCTGCGGCGGCCCGGAATGCCGCTGGCGATCACCGGCACGGTAGTGAAATTATAGGCGCCAGAGCCACAGGGGACCAGGATCAGCGTGTCATTCTTTGACAGGCGATGCAGTTCGGACTGGCTATTGGCCATCTCGTCGGTGCAGCCGGTGAACTTGCCGAGCGCGGTCCGCTCCTCGCGCCACAGCGCGGCCGGGGCATCGCCCGCCGCGATGATCGCGCGATGGATCGCCGGCGTCGGCGGCGCGACGCGCACGGCGAGCGGACCCAGCGGCCCGGTCGCAACCAGCGCGGTGGTGGTGCCGGCCCGGCCCTGGCGCGCATCCATGTAGCGGATCGCCGCGCCCGCACCCGCGAGCGAGGGACGACCGAGCGACCGGTTGCCGGTGCGCACTTCCATCGTGCTGCCGCGCGCCATCGCAATCGCCAGCGCCGACGCCTGCGGCCCGCGCAGGGTGGCGTCACCATCGCGCGCGGTCACCGTCGCGACCTTGCGGCCATCGACCAGGAAGCTGACGTCGGAAGAACCCTTGGCATCGCGGCTGACCCAGACTTCGGCCGCGGCATCGGGACCGGCCGAACGGGCGACGCCGACCATCACCGGATTGTCGGGCCAGTCGCTGCCGGGCAGCAGCGACACCGCCTCGCACCGGTTGCGATTGTCGCAACCGATGGTCCAGTCCTTGTAAGTTTCAAGCGTACCCGGCTTGGGCGCAGGCGCGTTGGTCTGCGCCGTTGCCATGCCAATGGTGCCGATGGCCGTTAAGACGGCCGCGAAAAATCTAAGTTCCCCCATCGGTTAACCATAACCGATTTGTTAAGCCGGGGGTAGAGCCTCTGTTAAGTAATCGAAATGATTTGGTTAAAGGCTTAACATCAACCCGGCCAGCGCGGCGCTCATCAGATTGGCCAGGCTGCCGGCGACCAGCGCCTTCAGCCCCAGCTTGGCGATCATCGGCCGCTGATTGGGGGCAAGGTTGCCGGTCACCGCCATCTGGATCGCGATCGAGCTGAAATTGGCGAAACCACACAGCGCGAAGGTGATGATGGCGATGGTCGAGGGCGACAGGCCGTCCTGCACCTGGCCAAGGTTGATATAGGCAACGAATTCGTTGAGCACGACCTTGGTGCCGAACAGGCCGCCAGCCACCTGCGCCTCGTTCCAGGGGATGTTGAGCAGATACATGACCGGCGAGAAGACATAGCCGAGCAGTTGCTGGAAGCTGAGTTCGGGATAGCCGAAGATGCCGCCGATGCCGCCCAGGATGCCGTTGGCGAGCGCCACCAGCGCGACGAAGGCCAGCACCATGGCGCCGACCGCGACGGCCAGCTTGACGCCGGTCTGGGCGCCCTGCGCCGCCGCCATGATGATGTTGGCGGGCTTTTCCTCGTCATGGGTGGCGACGGGCATGGGTTCGCCCGGCGTGGTTTCCGCGTTCAGCACCGCCGCGACCGCAGCCGCACGGCGCGTTTCGGGCAGGTGGATATCATCCTCCAGCGGCAGTTCCGGTTCGCATTCCGGCTCATCGGGCATCATGATCTTGGCCATCAGCAGGCCGCCGGGGGCCGCCATGAAGCTGGCCGCGAGCAGATAGTCGATCTTGATCCCCATCGAGGCATAGGCCGCCAGGATCGTGCCGGCGACGCCCGCCATGCCGCTGGTCATCACCGCGAACAGCTGCGGCCCGTTGAGGCCGGCGAGATAGGGACGGATCACCAGCGGGCTTTCGCTCTGGCCGACGAAGATGTTGGCGGCAGCGCACAGGCTTTCCACCTTCGACACGCCCGTCACCTTCTCGATCGCGCCGCCAACCCAGCGGACGATGAACTGCATGATGCCCAGATAATAGAGGATCGACACCAGGCTGGCGAAGAAGATGATCACCGGCAGTGCGGCGATGGCAAAGCTGGCGCCGCCGATTTCGGGCTTGGCCAGCGGGCCGAAGATGAAATTGGTCCCCGCCTGCGCATAGCCCAGCAGATTGGCGACGCCGTGCGACATGCCCGCGATGATGGCGCGTCCGGCCGGCACATAGAGCACCAGCAGAGCGATGCCCGCCTGCAGCAGGAAGGCCGCGCCGACCACGCGCAACCGGATCGCGCGGCGGTTGGAAGAGAGGGCAAAGGCAATGGCAAGAATCAGCAATATGCCGGCGAGGCCGATAAGAAGATGCATGAAGCGCTTTCGCGGGAATGGGCAAACCGCGCGACTATACAGGCCCAGCGCGCGGAAACCAGCAGGGAATCCCGCTCCGCGATATAAATGAGATAGCCTCGCTTTTTGTCGGCAAATCGATCAGAACCATGAGGACACAGAAGATGCGATGGGGAGAGGCGATGCTGATGGAAACCGACAAGCCCGGTGCCGCTACGGAATGGCGGCGTCATCATATGCTGCCGATCGCGGCCGCGCTCGGCTATGCCACCAGCGTCATCCATATCTATGGGCTTGGCCCCTACATCCAGCCGATCAGCGACCAGTTCGGCTGGACGCGAACGCAGGTGACGGTGGGCCTGACCCTCTCTACCCTGGTCCAGGCGGTCTTTTCCGTGCCGATCGGCCTGATGGTCGACCGGCTGGGCCCGCGCATATTCGGGCTGGTCGGCGTGCTGCTGACCTGCGGCGCCTTTGCCCTGCTGGGCACGGCGACCGGCAGCCCCGGCCAATGGTATCTGCTCTGGGCGCTGCTGGCGCTCGCGACCCTGCCGGTGCAGGCGACGATCTGGACCAGCGCCGTCGCCACCCGGTTCGAGGCGTCACGCGGCCTGGCCTTTGCCATCACCCTGTGCGGCGCATCGATCGCGGTCGCCATCTTTCCGCTGATGGGCAGCTGGCTGATCGGCCATTATGGCTGGCAACGCGCCGCGCCGATCCAGGCGGCAATCTGGGCGGCGTGCAGCTTTCCGCTGATCTTCCTCTTCTTTCGTGGCGCGCGTGATCGGCGGCGCGGCGAGGCAGTGACCGCCAGTGCCGCAGCGCCCACGATCGGTGCCACGCTGGCCGAAGGGGTGCGCTCCTCCATCTATCATCGCCTGCTGCTCGCCAGCCTGCTCTTCACCTTCACCATCATCGCGCTGGTCGTGCATTTCGTGCCGATCCTGACCGATCGCGGCGCGGACCCGATGCGGGCGGCCGGCATAGCCTCGGTCGTGGGCCTTTGCTCGATCATCGGCCGGCTGGCGACCGGGCTGCTGCTCGACCGGTTCCGCGGATCGCTGGTCGGTGCCGGCGTCTTCCTGCTGCCGGCGGCCGCCAGCCTGTTGTTGCTGGGCGCCGGAAACAATGTCGCGCTGCTGATCGCGGCGGCCGCGCTGATCGGCCTGACATTGGGCGCGGAAGTCGACGTGATCGTCTATCTCACCACCCAGCATTTCGGCCTCAAGACCTTTGGCGGCCTTTATGGCGGGCTGCTGATGGCACTGTCGGTCGGCACCGCCACCGGGCCATTGGGCGCGTCGGCGATTTTCGACCGCTTCGGCAATTATGCGCCCTTCCTGTGGATAACGCTTGTCCTGATGGTCGGTAGCAGCCTGGCGCTTGCCAGCCTGCCGCGCCCGGCCTTTGCCCGGCCGCGAGGCCATTGAGGGGGCATTGACATAAAGCGCTACAAAGCCGCCACGTCGAGACATCGCGAGGATATATGGCGCGCCTAGTCCTGCCCTTCTGACAGTCCACAGACGACAGAAGGGTAGAGCGAGATGATGCAGGATGGCGCGCATGACGACCATGGCCATGGCCTGGCCGATGACCTGGCGCAGATGCGCAAGCTGGCCGGCGAGGCGATGGGCCGGCGCCGCACGTTGCGCCTGCTCTTTTCGGCCGGCAGTGCCGCGCTGATCACCGCCTGTGGTGGCGGCGGCAGTGACAGCGATAGTGACACGTCGACCGCCACGCCGACGCCCACCCCTACCCCGACGCCCACACCCACGCCGACCCCGACGTCGAGCAGCTGCATCGCCGATCCGGAAGAGACCAACGGCCCCTATCCGGCGGACGGATCCAACAGCAGCAATGGCAGCGTGGTCAATGTGCTGGACGACACCGGCATCGTGCGCACCGACATCCGTTCGAGCTTCGGATCGTCGAGCGGCACCGCCGAGGGCATCTATATGCAGCTGACCATCACGGTGGTGAACGTCAATGGCAGCTGCGCGCCGCTGGAGGGCTATGCCGTCTATATCTGGCACTGCACCCGCGACGGCCTCTACTCGCTCTACACCGTGCCGGGCGAAAATTACCTGCGCGGCGTGGGCGTGACCGACGCCAATGGCCAGGTGACCTTCACCAGCATCTTCCCCGGCTGCTATGACGGGCGCTACCCGCATATCCATTTCGAGGTCTATCCCAGCCTTGCCAAGGCGACCAGCTATGCCAATCGCGTGCTGACGTCGCAGTTCGCGATGCCGACGGCGGCCTGCAACACGGTCTATGCGACCAGCGGCTATTCCAGCAGCAAGACCAATTTCGCCAAGATCACCACCAGCAGCGACAATGTGTTCGGCGACAACACGTCGGCCCAGGTCGCGGCGATGACGCCCACCATGACCGGCGATGCGACCAATGGCTTCACCGGCACGGTGACGGTCGGCATCGCCATCTGACAGGAATTATGCGGATGACTTTGCAGGGATCGCCTTCAATCGATATGCTGACCGCCAATATGGACGGATCGCGCATATTGGTGGTCGACGATGATGCGGACATCCGCATCCTGTTGTCGGATTTTCTGGAGCAGCATGGCTTTGCCGTGACCGCGGTCGCGGACGGCGTGGCGATGGATCAGGCGCTCGCCGCGCAGACGTTCGACATCGCCGTGCTGGACGTGATGATGCCGGGCGAGGACGGGCTGTCGATCCTGCGGCGGCTGGCCGCGAGCGGCGACCTGCCGATCATCATGCTGTCGGCGATCGGCGGCGATATCGACCGGATCGTCGGGCTGGAAATGGGGGCGGCGGATTATCTGCCCAAGCCGTGCAATCCGCGCGAACTGCTCGCCCGCGTCCGCACCGTGCTGCGCCGCAATCGCCGCCAGACATCGGAACCGCAGGTGCCCGCCGGGCAGCGGCTGCGCTTTGCCGGCTGGCAGGTCGACATGGGCGTGCGCCTGCTGACCGACCCTGACAATGTCGTCGTCACCTTGACCGATGGCGAGTTCCGCCTGCTGCGCGCCTTCATCGAGCATCCGCGCCGGGTGCTGAGCCGTGACCAGTTGCTCGACTATTCGGCCGGCAGCGACGCGGAAAGCTATGACCGGGCGATTGATGTCCAGGTCAGCCGGCTGCGCCGCAAGCTGGAGCGTGGCGAGATGGGCGACGAACTGGTCCGCACGATCCGCAACGAAGGCTATATGTTCACCGCCGAGGTCCGCCCGGCGTGAGCCCGGCGATGCTGCCGGGCGCCGGCGAGCGGGGGCGCTACAATCCCTCGATCCTGACCCGGATCGTCTTTCTGGTCGCCGCCACCCTGTTGCTGGCGCTGGGCGCGATGATGCTGGTCGCCTTTCGCGGCCCCCCGCCCCATGCCCGGCCGATGATGCTGGTGGAGGCGACCGGGCTGCTGCGCGGCGGCACCCAGCCGCCCGGAAGCTGGCAGATCAGCCGCTATCAATCCGATCGCGCGCCCACGCCCGACGCGGGGCAGGAAAGCAACCGTGCGGGGGCCGAGCGCATTGCCGGCCTGCTGGGCGTGCCCGCCAATGCGGTGGCGCTGATCCAGGAACGGCCGCCGATCGGCATGCCGCGTCCCGGACCGGAAGGCGAGCCCCGGCCCGACATGGGCATGGAGTTCGACCCCGGCCGGATGATGCTGCGCGGCAACTTTGCCCTGGCCGTGCGCGAGGATGGCAGGAACTGGTCGGTGCTGCTGGGCCGGCAGGGGCCGAACTGGCGCTGGTATGCGATCACCCTGTCGCTGATGGCGGGTATCTTCATCCTGCTGCTGCTGCCGGCCTATTGGGTGGCGCGGCGCATCACCCAGCCGATCCGCCTGCTGGCCGAAGGGGCCGCGCGCGAGCGGCCGGAACGGGCCGAGCCGCTGCCGATCGGCGGCCCGCCCGAAGTGCGCGCCATGGGCATCGCCTATAATCACATGCGCGCGCGGATTGCCGATTATGTGTCGGAACGCACCGCCATGCTGGTGGCGATCGCCCATGACCTGCGCACGCCGATGACGCGCCTGTCCTTCCGCCTGGAACAATTGCCCGACGGCCCGCGCGCCAAGGCACAGGCGGATGTGCAGGAGATGCGGGCGATGGTCACCGACCTGCTCGACTTCATGCGCGAAGGGACCGAAGGGCGCCAGCGCGCGCGCATCGACCTGTCGGCGATCGTCGAGACGCTGGCCGACGATCTGGCCGACATGGGCCATGACGTCGTCGTCACCGCCAGCCAGCGCGCGGTGATAGAGGGGGACGCGCTCGCGCTGCGCCGCTGCATCGGCAACATGGTCGAGAATGCGGTGCGCTATGGCGGATCGGCGCGGGTCAGCCTGCGCGTCGAGGGTAGCCGGGCGATCGTCGACGTGGTCGATTCCGGCCCCGGCGTTCCGCCCGAGATTCTCGACCGGCTGTGCGAGCCTTTCTATCGCGGCGAAGCGTCGCGCAATCGCGAGACCGGCGGCGTGGGCCTGGGCCTGTCGATCGCGCGCACCATCGCCGAAGGGCATGAGGGCAGCATCGGCTTTGCCAACCGGGCCGAGGGCGGATTGCGGGCGACGGTGATCCTGCCGCTCGACCGCTAGAGCATCATTCCCTTCAGCTCCTGCAGCACCATCGCGGTCGGCATCGACAGGAACATCGCCACCAGAAAAGGTGCCAGCGTCGCCGCGATCAGGATCAGCAGGCTGCGCAGGTCGACCGGCAGGAAGCGCATGGCATAGACGTTGGAGACCACGCCATAGAGGTCGGCCGCCGCCGAAAAATCCGGCGCGGAGAGAAGATCGGGCTGTTCCTTCGCGCTGCCGTCGAACCAGCGATCCTCGAACGACCGGCCCAGCGCCACCGCCAGCGCGCCATAATGCATCGCGTTGCGCCGCCAGGCCCGTGCCATGACCGGGCGGAACACGCCCAGCGGCGCAACGCACAGCAGCAGCACCAGCACCACCGTGCCGCCGATCAGGAAGCCGCCGGTCATCGGCGTCGCGTCGCCGTGCAGGTGGACGTTGGCGAAACGGCCCGCAGTGATGCAGCCGATCCCCAGCGCAAAGGTGCCGAAGGCCCGGACCGACTGGGCCAGAAAGCCCAGGCCGCCGGCATTGTCGGATGGGCGACGACCAGCCGCAGGTCCATGGCCGCGACCTTGTGCAGCAGCCGCGTCCAGATGAGGATGCGCCAGAGCCAACCCATGAGCAGCGTCAGCAGCAGCGGCAGGCTGACCAGCATATGCCACCAGCCGGCCGCCGATAGCCGCCCCGGCCCGGCGATGGTCCAGGCCGGCAGGCCATGGTTCGAAATGCCGGTCGCGAACAGCCACAGGATGATCGCATAGGCGGCGAGCAGCACCAGCAGTTCGGCGACCGGCGCACGCACCGCCGCGCGCGCCCTGGCCAGTTCAGCCTTCAGTCCGTCCCCGGCTTCGGGCGGGATCAGCCCGGAAATGGCGAAATGGCGCACCACCGCGCCCAGCCGCCGCGCGGTTTCGACATGGGCGACCAGCAGGAGCGGCACGGCAAAGGCGAAGCGGGCATGCGCCCCGATGTCGCGCAGGAAATGGCGCAGGTCGCCGGCCCGGTCATGGCCCGGCAGGATGAGGATGAGCAGCAGGAGCGGCAGCCAGCCGACCGCCAGCGCAAGCAGGGCGCGGGCGCGCACCGTGGGCAGGGCCGGCACCGACAGGCGGACGAGGCTGGGCAGCCCGCGCGGCGGCCCCCATTCGAACAGGTCGTGCCCCTCCGCCTCCGCTTCGTTGGTCACATGCACGCCCTTCCGCTTCGCCTCGGCTCATCCGAACCGCGACGATAGGAAGCATGCCCTTCCCGCCTATCGGGATTTATGCTGAGCCGACCGGAAAATGGCGGCCTTCACGGGTTGGCGGACTTGCCGTCCTTCTTGGCCTTGTGCGCCTTGAGCAGCGCGTCGATCTCGACGATCCGCTCGCGTTCCGGCGTGCCCTTGGGCAGGCCCTTGAGGCGGCATTCGGCCCATAATTTGCGCCGTTCGGATTCCAGCGCCTTGAGATAGAGATCGGCCATTGCAGCCTCCTGGATAAAGGAAAAGGGCCGGCGCCTCGCGACACCGGCCCTTTCATATCTTGTCTAGCCGAAAATCAGGCAGCCTGCATACGGGCCACCCTGATAAATCAGGCGGCCTTCGAACGGCTCATGCGCTTGCGCTCGTTCGGATCGAGGTAGCGCTTGCGCAGACGGATGGTCTTGGGCGTGACTTCGACCATTTCATCGTCGTCGATGTAAGCGATCGCCTGTTCCAGCGTCATCTTCTTCGGCGGGGTCAGGCGGACGGCGTCGTCCTTGCCGCTGGCGCGGAAGTTGGTCAGCGCCTTCGACTTCATCGGGTTGACTTCGAGGTCTTCCGGCTTGGCGTTTTCGCCGATGATCATGCCTTCATAGAGGGCTTCACCCACGCCGACGAACAGGATGCCGCGATCTTCCAGCGGACCCAGCGCGTAGGCATTGGCTTCGCCGGCGCCGTTCGAGATCAGAACGCCATTCTTGCGGCCTTCGATCTTGCCCTTGTGGGGGCCGTACTTCTCGAACAGGCGGTTCATGATGCCGGTACCGCGCGTGTCGGACAGGAATTCGCCATGATAGCCGATCAGGCCGCGCGAGGGCGCGGAGAAGGTGATGCGGGTCTTGCCACCGCCCGAGGGACGCATGTCGGTCATCTCGGCCTTGCGGATGTTCATCTTGTCGACGACCGTGCCGGAGAATTCATCGTCCACGTCGATGACGACGGTTTCATAAGGCTCGGTCTTGCCGCCATTCTCGTCTTCGCCGAACAGCACGCGCGGACGCGAGATGCCCAGTTCAAAGCCTTCGCGGCGCATGGTTTCGATGAGCACGCCCAGCTGCAGTTCGCCACGGCCGGCGACTTCGAAGCTGTCCTTGTCGTCCGATTCCGTCACCTTGATGGCGACGTTGGATTCGGCTTCGCGGGCCAGACGATCGCGGATCATGCGGCTCGTCACCTTGCTGCCTTCACGGCCCGCCATCGGCGAATCGTTCACGGCAAAGCGCATCGACAGGGTCGGCGGATCGATCGGCTGGGCCTTGATCGGGGTGCTGACCTGCGGGTCGGAAATGGTGTTGGCGACGGTCGCGACGGTCAGACCGGCGAGCGAGATGATGTCGCCTGCCTTGGCTTCCTCGACCGGCACGCGGTCCAGGCCCTGGAACGACATGATCTTCGACGCACGGCCGGTTTCGATCACGTTTCCTTCAGCGTCCAGCGCGTGGATCGGCTGGTTGACCTTGACCGTGCCCGACTGGACGCGGCCGGTCAGGATACGACCCAGGAAGTTGTCGCGATCGAGCAGCGTGACGAGGAAGCTGAACGGCGCATCCTGGTCCAGCGACGGCGGCGGAACATGGTCGACGATCTTCTGGAACAGCGGCTCCAGCGTGCCTTCACGGCGCTGCGAATCCTCGCTGGCATAGCCGTTGCGGCCCGATGCGTAGAGGACGGGGAAGTCGAGCTGTTCGTCGGTGGCGTCGAGCGTCACGAACAGGTCGAACACTTCGTCCAGCACTTCCTGGATGCGCTCGTCGGGACGGTCGACCTTGTTGACGACGACGATCGGCTTCAGACCGAGCGCCAGCGCCTTGCCGGTCACGAACTTGGTCTGCGGCATCGCGCCTTCCGACGAGTCGACCAGCAGGATCACGCCGTCGACCATCGAGAGGATGCGCTCCACTTCGCCGCCGAAGTCGGCGTGGCCGGGCGTGTCGACGATGTTGATGCGGGTGCCGTTCCATTCGACCGAGGTGGGCTTCGCCAGAATGGTGATGCCGCGTTCCTTTTCCAGGTCGTTCGAGTCCATGGCGCGCTCTTCGACGCGCTGGTTGTCGCGGAAGGTGCCGGACTGGCGGAAAAGCTGGTCGACGAGCGTGGTCTTGCCATGGTCGACGTGCGCGATGATCGCGATATTACGCAGGGACATGTCTTGCCTTTGGGATATGGGGCTCCCCTGGCCGACACAAGGCCGCGCAGAGGCTTCGGGCGCGCCCCTACAGGAAATGACGCGATGCGGCAAGGGGAGCGGAAGGATCGGCCGGAGCGCAGATGAATATCCTGTCATGTTATGATGTTGGTTGTTATGTTTGCAGATGGTGTCTCGTCTCACCGCAACCCTTTATTTATGGGCTACAAAATTATCCGCCGTTTGAGACGATCCGAGGCCATTGAAGCGCTCGGGACAGTTGCAAAGCGCTACTGCACTTTGCAACTGTCCCGAGCGCAACCGCCGAAGGCGGTGCGACTCGTCGCGGCGGCATCCGGAATGACTTTGCTGAGCGGAAGAAACTGACTTGCCATTGCCCGTCGGGACTTGCTGATGCGGCCTTGATCGTTGCGCCGACAGATTGGGAAATGTCTGTTACGCGCCCATTCCGGTCGCTCAGCCGATGCACCGCAATCCCCGGAAGCTGCCGACCCCGACCGATCAGTGAGCAGCAGTCTGCGAGAACACGTTCATCACGATGACACCAGTCACGATCAAACCCATTCCCGCCATTGCCGGTAAGTCCAGCTTTTGCCCCTGAATGATCCAGGCAACGGCTGCGATCAATACGATGCCGCAGCCCGACCAAATTGCGTAAGCTATCCCGGTGGGAATGGTCTTCAATGTCAGCGACAGGCAGTAGAAAGCCACGATGTACGAGAGGGCAGTGAGAAGGCTGGGCGCTAGTTTGGTGAAACCTTCGCTCTGCTTCATGAAAGTTGTGCCGATCACTTCAGACACAATCGCCACCGCGAGTAGGACGTAATTCATGTGCGCTCCGTTTTTCCTGCCGATTCCGATGAAGCCGCCCCTCGTTTCCGAGATGATTGCGCCCCTTCGTTCCGAGATGATGTCGCCCCCCCGGAGACAGGGCCGTGCTGGCTACGTCTGTTGTTATTTCGTTCGTGCCGGTC
>NZ_NOIW01000189.1:0-5369 GCF_002708645.1 Sphingobium sp. IP1 | reverse complement strand
TTTCCCCTCCGCGCTCTTCGCGGCCCCGCGCGAATAATGAATCACGCGGAGCCGCGAAGAGCGCGGAGAAAGAGGCCAGCCGTCTCGCGCTATCTGCTTAGGCGGCGTTCGCCTGCCTGGAATGCCAGCCTCCGCTGGCATGACCGGATAAGGACCAGTCCGCTACCCACCCTATTTCCGATCGCGGACCACCTCAATCGCATCAGCTATTGCCCAGCGACCTTCCTGCTTCTCCAACCGCGCAATTTGAAAGGAACGCCGCTTCCCGTATTTCACGGTGAAACGGCAGGTGATTGAAGGTGGATCGGAAGAAAGTTCATCGCTGCATAGCACATCTGATAGGCCGGTAATCCGGATAGCATGAACGAAAGTTATGTGATCAGGATAGTCATTGGCGTATTGCGCTGATGCCGAATAAACCGTTTCATCATCCTGACTGCTGACAGCTTCCAAGATTTCTGCATCTGTTGGGCACAGTTCTGCCGATGCACACCGGGATATAGCAGCCAGAATGACAAGGGGTAGCATCGAGTCTCCATGAGCGTTGTCATCAGCAGTCAAATGCTCGCATCCTGCATATCATGACGCAACGGCCTTTCGGATTAAAAGCAGCCCGGCAGTCATCGACCATTTGTTGCCGTTCACGTTCGTGAAATGCGTGCCCGATTGCAGGCATAACCGGTGCGTGGTTATGTAAAGCAATGAGCGACAAGAACCTTACGTTGGAGCAGATGGATACTGAGGTGATTTTTTATCACCTTGCAGACGAACGAGCCTACTTCGAATGGCTGGAACGAATTTCTTGCGTCGAAAGCGTGAAGGGCGACGGCGCGAAGGGGCTGGTGGTCACTTTAAAGAAGGGGCCAGACGAAGACGATTTAAGGCAGTTTCTTGCCTTGGCTCAGCGCTATGGTCTGGATATGCGCAAGTTCGCTATGTTTGAAACCGAGGCAAATCGGGCATGGTTCCGCGATCCAAAAATGTATTGGTTCGAGGGTGTCTTTAGTGAGGAAAAACCTTCCGACTGAATGGCAGCTATCTAATAAATCCGGTGCTAGAGCAGACAGTCCTCTGACAGCCCTCGATCGCCGTCCATTGGGCCGATCGGTGCCCGACGTTCCCGACTAGCGGCCGGGCCGTTCCTGGGCGAAATAGCTGCCCGGTGCAAAGCGACCAAGAACCGCCCATCCCATCACCGTCACCCTGAACTTGTTTCAGGGTCCATTCCTCCCAATAGAACAATGGTTTGTTGGGCTTGATGGATGCTGAAACAAGTTCAGCATGACGTCGGTGGGATGGCCCCAAACCACCCAACTCCGTCATCCCAGCGAAGGCTGGGATCTCACTTCCTTCTGGGCTCTGAGAAGAACAGAAAGATGCCAGCCTTCGCTGGCATGACGGGATAAAGACCTGTCCGCACCCCACCCAATCCCACCCGGTGAAGGCTGTGATTTTCCTGTTCTTCGAGAGCAAGAGATGATGGAGTGCAGGCGCGCGCCGCGCGGTTCATGCGCGCGGCGCCGTGAAGAAGGCGGAGGAAGGACAGGCCGAATGCCGCCGCCAGACCAGCAGCCAAGCGGCCATCCCGCCCGCGCCCTCCCCAGGGGCGCCGGCAGGATCAGGCCAGCTCAGTTGGCCTTGGACAGGTCCACCTTCTCGACCCATTCGGGGTAGAAGGTCGGCTCGCGATTGGACCAGCCGACTGCCGTGGCCGCCGCTTCGCTGATCGACTGCAGCAGCAGCCGACGCTTTTCGGGGTGAAGATGGGGCAGGCTCGCCGCCGCACAGAAGGCGCCCGGCAGCCAGGGCCGCGCCCCCGCCCCCAGCAGCCGCTCATAGAGGAAGCGATAGGCCGAGAAGCTCGCCAGCCGGTCCTGCCCCAGGTCAAAGGCGGACACCGTCACCAGCGGCGCCATGAACGGCTCCACCTGGTCCAGCCCGCTATCGTCGGGGACATGCGCCTTGATCTCGTCCAGCCGGCCATAGATGCGCGCCTGGGCGCGGATGCTGGCTTCCTCGACCATGTCGCGCGACCATAGCTTCATCGCGTCGCGGCGATGCAGCCCGATGTCCAGCGATCTGCGAATATATCTTTGCGTGGCCGACGGGAAACTGGCGAATTCCCGCAATTCCGCCAGGGTAATGGCCCCGTCCGCCGGTCTTGCACTCGTGCCCATTGCTCATGCCCTCCGACTTGAAGTCGATCAGCAGAACATGCGCCCCGCATGGTTAGCAAAGGCTTAACGGGCACCTGTCCCACCGATTGTCACAAGGGACCAGATTTCGTTTTGCAGTGCAACATGATATTTTTGTGAAATGCGACGGACGGAGGATTATGCCCGCGCTTCAACCGCTTCGGCTTCCAGCAACCAGGCGAGGCCGGCCGTCGCATCATCGAATATCCGCAGATAGGGCTGCGTCATTTCCCGCTTCACCTGAAACCGGGTGATCGCGCTGCCGGTGATGATGGCGATCCGCCGCGCCTTGGGGAAATCGCCCAGATTCGCGCGGAAGGACGCGACCGCCTCCTGCGGCTGGGCGCTGCTGGCGCTCATGTCCATGCGCAGCAGATAGCCCGGCTTGAACCCCTCGGCCAGGAAGCGGGCCTTGCACTCGCGGGCATAGGCCGCGACTTCCTCCGCGGTGAACAGCTTGGACCATTTGATGTCCAGCAGGTTCAGATCATGGCGAAATTCGATGTGGTACATGGCGCAGTCTCCTGCGCGCTCCCTGCCACGACCGGGTTAATATTTCGCTCCGGGGCGCCCCCGCTCAGCCCGCACGTCGCTCCAGCACCGCGCCGATCATGCTGCGCCACACCGCCACGTCGCCGGCCCGCGCCATGTCGGCATCGGGTTCGCGCAGCGTGTGCAATATCGCATAGGCATCGTCGACATGGTCGGGCCAGGCCGCATCCACCGCGCCCGCCGCATGGGGATCCTGGCCGCCGCCATTCAGGCTGAGCTGGCGCCCGGCCAGCACGCGGGCAATGCGTTCGATCGCGGGGGTGGTGGAAGTCGGCATCGTCGTCTGCTCCTCTCGCGCGGGGAAGCCGGCCTGCCGCCTGATGGCGGTCGGGGCCGCGCTTGCCCGACTGGAATAACATGGATTTTCGCGGTCCGCTATCAGGGACGCTCGGGCTTTTCTGGAAAGCCCGATGACGGCACCGGTTCGCCGTCATCGTCCGGCCGGCTGGTCGCGGGCGGGTCCGACGCATCCATGCTGTCTTCCAATGCCTCGTCCAGCTTCTTCTCGCTCTCGCGCCTGGTATCGCTCATATGCGCGTCTCCTTTTCTCCTGCCGGATCAACCGACAGAAGCCAATACCGGTTCCCCGCGCCACCGCTTCGACCAACCGCCAAGCCGCTTCGACCAGCATCGCGCGCAGGGGGCGACAGCGCCGGCAAGCTGGCGTAGATATCCTCCATGACACTTCCCACCGAAGAGGGGCCGCGCGGCGTTTCGCCGACCGCCGCCCTCTATTCCATCATCGGCTTCTGGTTCTTCTACGCGATCCTCATCAGCGTGCGGGCGCTGGTGGTGGGCTTCGACTATCAGGGCGAAATGGCCGCCCGCCGCGCCGTGGTGACATTGATCGGCATCATCGTGACCTGGATTCTCTATCTGGCGATACGCCGGTTCGATGCCAAGCCGCTGGCGGTCCGCATCGTCGCCGCCTTCTCGCTCGCCGCGCCCTTCGCGCTCGCGATGGCGGTCGCCAACTATTATGTCTTCAACATCTATGACCCGATGGGCATGTTTCCCGACATGGACCAGCAGAAATATGAGGCCCAGTCCCATGCGCTGATCTATATCGTCGATGACGCCGTCAGCCGCTATTTCTTCCTGTCCGCCTGGGCCGGCCTCTATCTCGGCCTCTCCTATGCCAGCGAAGCGCATCGCACCGAACGCCGCGCCGCCCGGCTGGAACGCGCCGCGCAGCAGGCCGAACTGCGCTCGCTGCGCTATCAGGTGAACCCGCATTTCCTGTTCAACACGCTGAACTCGCTCTCGTCCCTGGTGATGAAGGACCGGCGCGACGAGGCCGAACAGATGATCATGTCGCTCTCCAATTTCTACCGCACCAGCCTCACCGGCGATCCGCTCGATGACGTGCAACTGGAAGAGGAAGTCCATCTCCAGAAACTCTATCTGGATATCGAGGCGGTGCGCTTCCCCGACCGGCTGGCCACCCGGATCGACATTCCCGCCGATCTGCTGACCGCCTGCGTGCCGGGCCTGATCCTCCAGCCGCTGGTCGAAAATGCGATCAAATATGGCGTCTCGCGCACCTCCAGCCCGGTCGCCATCACCATCCGCGCGCGCGAGGAGCATGGCCTGCTGCACCTCACCGTCGCCGACAATGGCGACAAGCCGCCCAGCCCCGGCGATGGCGGCAGCGGCATCGGCCTCGCCAATGTGCGCGACCGCCTGTCCGCCCGCTTTGGCGATCAGGGCCGGATCGACTATGGTCCGCAGGCCGATGGCGGCTTTGCCGTCAATCTCTTCCTTCCGCTCAACCGCCGGGGGTGCTGACGCCCATGTCCATCCGCACCATGATCGTCGATGATGAGCCGCTTGCGGTCGAGCGATTGCAGATGCTGTGTGCGCGCGAACCGCGCATCGCGCTGGTCGGCACCGCCAATGATGGCGAGGCGGCGTTGCGCCTGGTCGAAGGGCTCAAGCCCGACCTGCTGCTGCTCGACATCGCCATGCCGCTGCTCGACGGCATCGGCGTCGCCCGCGCGATCAGCCAGATGGGCATCCGCCCGGCGATCATCTTCGTCACCGCCTTCGAAAGCTTCGCGGTCGAGGCGTTCGATCTTGCCGCGGTCGACTATCTGCTCAAACCCGTCGCCCATGATCGCCTGACCCGCGCGGTCGACCGGGTCGAACAGGCGCTGCGCAGCCGCGACGGCGAGGAGGATGCCCCCCTCACCCCGGCCGAGCCGGCGCCCGAATGGGCCGAGGAATTCTGGGTGCCGCACCGTTCCGAACTGGTCCGCATCGCCGCCGACCAGATCGACCGGATCGAGGCGGAGCGCGACTATATGCGCCTCCATGTCGGCGCCCATAGCTATTTGCTGCACCAGACCATCAGTTCGCTGGAGGAACGGCTCGATCCGCAGGCGTTCGTCCGCCTGCACCGCTCGCACATCGTCCGCCGCCCGCATATCGCGCGGCTGCGCCATGATGGCAGCGGCGTCTGGTTCGCGGCGCTGGCCGACGGCAATGAAAACCGCATCGGCCGCACCTATCTCGCCAATGCACGGGCCATGACCGGCCGCTGAGAGTCCTCTTAGGAATGTCTGGACGGACCCGCCCCACCCACCCGACCACCCATCAGGGTAGAATGTCTGGGTGGTCGGG
>NZ_NOIW01000188.1:0-5512 GCF_002708645.1 Sphingobium sp. IP1 | reverse complement strand
AGATGCCACCACGTGAGTGGACCATGGCGAAGGCGCAATTTGCCGTGATCTTCGGCGAACGTTTCATCAGAGCCATGGCGGCCTGATGATCAACCGCCCGGCCGCACACGGAAATCCTGACAGTCCCATGGCGTTGCTGTCATACCCTTTGTCGCCCAGCAGGATTGCGCCCTCGGGAATGGCTTCGATCAGCGCCTCCGCCTCGCAGGCATCGTGAATCTGCCCGCCTGTCAGTCTCAGGCTGACAGGACGCCCGACAGCATCGACAAGAGCGTGGAGTTTGCTGGTGAGGCCGCCCCGGGAACGTCCCATGCCACGATCGCA
Source organism: Sphingobium sp. IP1 (assembly GCF_002708645.1). Lineage (NCBI taxonomy): Bacteria > Pseudomonadati > Pseudomonadota > Alphaproteobacteria > Sphingomonadales > Sphingobiaceae > Sphingobium > Sphingobium sp. IP1. Next base: position 5,188 of record NZ_NOIW01000188.1, on the reverse strand, counting down.
GCTTCCCCCTTTTTGCCCGTCGCACCATTTTGGTGGACGCGCATGCAGGTGGAATCGATCATCACCAGTTCGCCATTATATCCGGCGGAAACCTCAGCCAGAAGCCGGTCCCACACCCCGGCTTTGCGCCAGCGCACGAACCGGTTGTAGCAGGTCGTCGATGGGCCATAGCGCTCGGGAATTTCCGCCCATGTCGCACCGGACCGGAAACGCCACATGATCCCGTTCAGCACTCGCCGGTCATCAACCCGCGCCACGCCACGCGGCTTGTTGGGCAACAACGGCTCGATGATGGCCCATTCCCGATCTGTCAGTTCATACCGCCGCCGTGCCATCAAGTCCTCCAAATCTGGAGGCTCCTGAATCACGCAAACGGTCAACCCTCAAGCCATTTTATGAGTTTACGGCCTAGTGATGCTGACTCACGAGGGGGATTCCCAAGGCGCTGAATTTCTGAATCTATGGCTTCCTGTTGGAGGGCATGGCGATGGGTGCAGCGATCGGATTGCGGGACGACTTTGACGCGGTGGGCTTGAGGCGACTGGCGCGTGTGACCAGGAGCGCGAACCAGGGACGGCGGCTGCTGGCCTTGGCGGAAATTTATGATGGTGGGAGCCGCAGCGATGCCGCGCGGATTGGCGGCGTGACGTTGCAGATCGTGCGCGACTGGGTGGTGCGCTTCAATGCCCGGGGGCCGGACGGACTCCTCGACGGGAAGGCGCCGGGCAAGTCCCCGTTGTTGAACGATGCCCAGCGTCGGGCTCTTGCGGAGATCGTTGAAAGCGGCCCGATCCCGGCGATCCATGGAGTTGTTCGCTGGCGGCTGATTGATCTGGTGCGGTGGCTCCATGGCAAGTTTGGTGTGTCCCTGACGGAAACGACTGTGGGGCGGGAGCTGAAGAAGCTGGGCTATGTCAAACTGACGGCACGCCCGCGTCACCATGCCCAGAACGAATATGCGATGGAGGACTTTAAAAAGGGGGCTTTGCAGCCGAGCTGGCAAAGATCAAAGCCGCCCTCCCGGGTGGCACGCCGATAGAGGTCTGGTTCCAGGACGAGGCCCGGATCGGCCAGAAAAACAAGATCACCCGGCGCTGGGCCAGGCGTGGCACCCGGCCGTCGGCACCCAAGGACCAGAGGACGAAATCGGCCTACATCTTCGGTGCCATCTGCCCCGAACTCGGCAAGGGGGCGGGCCTGATCCTCCCGTTCTGCAACACCCAGACCATGTCGCTGCACCTGACGGAGATATCGCTCGCTATCGAGCCAGGTGCCCACGGTGTTGTGTTGATGGATCAAGCCGGGTGGCACATGACCGGAAAGCTGGAAGTGCCAGAGAATATCAGCATCATTCCGCTGCCCCCGAAATGCCCCGAACTCAACGCAGTCGAAAATATCTGGCAGTTCATGCGGGATAACTGGCTGTCCAACCGGATCTTCATATCCCACGACAACATCATCGACCTTTGCTGCGAAGCCTGGAACAAGCTGGTCGATCAGCCGTGGCGCATCATGACTATCGGACGCCGTAAATGGGCGCGTGGGTCGTGATCAATGCATCTTGGTATTAGGGGCGAAAAATCGGCGGAAGAGAGTCCGCAAAGGGTCGACCGCGGAAACGTCTGCTACGCGCCCATCCAAGCCGTTCGACCGAGCTGATAAGACACCTAGGAGCGGACATCTACTTGGACGATGAGCCTGAAACTCAGTCGTCGCTCGCACCTGATCACCCACATGGCCTGTCTTATGTCAGCAGAGCGCATGCAGCCGGTTGCTCGATGGCCCGGCACGACAACGAAGGCTGTCCAACCGCAAGATGTCCGGTTCGGACATCTTGCTACCTGCTACCATATTTAAGTTCGACTACTACGCTTCTTGTTCAAAGATCCAGCTGCTTCATAGCAATATGCTACACAGCGGTCCCTTACCGTTCGATTTAGCCAACAATCTGCTTCACTTAAAACACGACCCAAATGAAGTATTCTTCCGGCAGTACGCTGAACATCAATCACCGAACTGGTTGCGGCAGCAGCAGCAGCGACTTCACGTATTGGCGCCAATAGTGGATCCAGCTTCGCACCTGGCAACTTTGTTAGATCGGCAATATATGTAACAAGTTCGTCAAATCGGCCGGCCTGCAATAGATAGTTTTTCATCAAGAATACTGAGTTGGTGAAATTCCTCTGAAAATGATACGCCCTCTTGGTATTTTCGGCATAAGTTAAGTTATATCCTTTGGCATTTAGGTGAATGGAATCCTTTAGCCTAGAAACTGACTTTTCAGGGTCTGAATAAATACCACCACGTGCTAGAAAATATAGGATCTCTGCGCGGCGTGACATAAACTCAAGCCTGATAGCATCATCATAATCACGAGCATTATCGACCAAGCGATAGATCAAATCCGTGTAATGATCAGCGCCATCCAGTTTGCCTTCGGCGACAAACCATTTTCTAACATATTGAATATCCGGACCATGCCTCATGTTAAAGCTATTTTGGAAGTATTCTCGTGCATCTGCAATATTAAATGGAGTTATATGCAGAGAAACATATCCGCATGCAGCCATGAAACGCGGGTCTTCTCTAATTGTTGCATTGTCCTTGGCGTCTACCAGTAATGACCAAGCTTGCTGAGCGCTCTGAGGATCGTCTTCCCTCTCAGAGCGGTTAATCAACATCTCTACGCGCCCGAGGAGGCGACTAAGATCGGGCGAGTCCGCATATATATTTGTTACAAACTTCGAAACTCGAGCCTTAAGCGCTTGGTAATTGTCAAGTTCTTTAGCGACTCCTAGAACAAATGAACGCGTCAATTCATTCAGACGATAAAGTGATTTTTCACCCTCTCGTTCAACTTGAATAAACATTTCTTGAACCTCAGCCATCGCGTCAGGCACAATGGCCGCATTGTCATACATCAATGCAATAATGTCCTCATAAGCAATTTTTTGCTTATAGAGCGCCAAAACTGTGAGAAGCTCTCGGCCGCGAGAGGACGGCCTAATGGAATCCCACTCTCGGCGGAAAACGTATGCTCGAACGTCGTCGCCACCCCCACTTTTGAATAGCTCGATAGCGCGTTCGTAACTGTCAGCGCGTCGACGTAGCGCAATGACAGACTCGATTACAAGTGGTCGACGCTCAGATACGGCGCTTAACTCTTCATCTCGTATGCGTCCGACAGGTGCATCTACTCCAAACTGTCCGCTCGCCAGATTTACAAATTCCAAGTATTCCTTGTCATTCAGTCCGGGCACGTCAATAGAGTTCGAAAGGGCCTGTGAAGGTGCGTTGCGCAACGTGTAAAGGATGCGAGACCGCTTTTTAGCCTTATACAAGGCTCCAATCAAAAACTCGAAGCCAGCCTCCAGGCCCTTTGTAGTCAGTGTGTCAATATCATCGATCACGATGAAAGTTGATGTGCGATTAAAGAGTGCAGAAACTTCGCGTTTAAGTTCTGCAATATCGAGGCTGTCGAGATTGTCGTATTCAGACCCTCCCTCAGTGAGAATTGCCTCGTAAAGCGTTCTTTCATCTTTAAAATCTGTGTAGATAACATTCTTCTGAAGCTGCTTTCCAGGATCAAGTTCCCGCTCCTTGGCGGTTAAAAACATAACTTTCTCAAGAGGATCAAAACCCTCAATGAGGAAGCCTGCCCCCGACTCACGCAATATCTTTGCGACCTGGAATGCAATCGTTGATTTGCCGGACCCACCTTTTCCATAGAGAAAATTTCTTGGCTGATCAGAAGTTTTAAGCCACTGGAACAACTGATCAATCGTAGACATGCGCCCCACAAACTGCCTGATAGTAGCAGGGCTGGGAGGCAAAGTACCCTCTATCTCTTCAGCTTCGCTATTTCTCATCGGGATATCGCGACAGTAAAGTTGAGCAATATGCTTCGGACCAGCCGTATCAACTTCGTGCCCCTGTCTGACCCAAATAACGTCAGAAGGATAGAATTTACTACTCGCCCGAAATCGGAGTGGTAAATCCTTTGCATTCAAGGGAGGGACAAGCATCGCCGCAAAATGGCCTCCCCCATCTGTCTGGTAGTGCCTGAAATCTACATGAAGCAACTGTCCAACGAGCTGTTTGAATGCTTGTGAAAAGCGATCTAGATCAGCCGCGATACGCTGCTTTTGCGCAGTGCGGGTGGCGTCGTCCACGCCGAATATAATGAGCCCGCCATTCGTGTTTGCGAATGCGCAAATGAGTCTACAAAGGCCATGAAAGTATGAGTCTGAATAGCTGTCGGGCCACCCAGCTTTAAAATCCCATGAAGCGCCCTCGCGAGATACGAATATCCCATCTTCATCTGCTAAAAATTGAAGTAGCGCCTGAGATTCCAAGGGCAAAGCACCCTGCTCGATGAGATCCTCAAGACGCTCCATTATCCATTTCTCTCCATACGCGTTGGCATCATGCATATTAAACTGGCAAAATCTTCTTAAGCAACCCGCAACAGCGATCAGAATCGGCTCTGCACCCATTTACTCAAGGGAACCAAATTTTCTCATTTCGTGTGCGGATGGCGGCCAACAGAATGTCTGGCTCAAGGGCGGTACTGAGGCTGGTCGCGGGCCGACGACGCATGAATGTCGGCAATCGCTGGGGCACGCCCGCTAACCCGACCGTCGCCTATCGGCCAGTTTTGAAAGGCGCTGTCAGGTTAGCTGACCGTCCGCTCTTGGGGCGCGTAAATTTGCGATTGGGTGTCTTAAAAGGGTCGACACCGTCGAGGGCCAAGCGCCCAGATCGGGCGCTTGGCGATAAATTGGATCAGATGGCAATTCCCATAACTTCGCGGGCTGACATTGGGACTTCGCTGCCGTTCCCGGCCGCTTCGTCTCGTCGCCCGCAGCCTCGCGAAGCGCACCAACGATCGTCGACTTGCCAGCTCCCGCCAAGACAAGAGCAGCCAGTGCTTTCAGCATGCAGGCAGAACCGCCCAAATGGGTGACGGCTTGAAGGCTGCGACTGTCGTGCTGCCTGTAAAGATGCGCGGACAAAGAATGATGGAATTGGTGGGGAACCTGCCTAGTGTAGCTCGCGGGGGAGATCGAAAATGTCAGATCCGATGAGTAGTGTTGTACGCCTGCCTGGAGACGCCACGCATGCCGGGTGAAGTTCCTGTTCCGCCGCCACCGCCAGTTCCTGCCCCGCCCGCTCCCGCAGCGCCGCC